>JAOPVF010000056.1 GCA_025963195.1 Mycobacterium sp.
ACCGTTCGCCGCACGTGGCGTGCTCGGCATCGCAGGCCTGGTCGCACTGTTGCATTGCACGGCAATGGCATTCGCGACCGCCTACTGGTTCGACGAGGTGTACGTGCTGGCCATCGGCCGGCACCACCCGGACTGGGGTTCGGCCGATCAGCCGCCGGTGGCGCCCGCGGTCGCCGCGCTAGCGGACGCCCTCGCGCCGGCTCGATGATCGCGTTGAGGTTGCCGGCAGTCCTGGCGACGGCGGGTGCGGTGGTCGTCGCGGGCCTGATCGCCCGTGAACTGGGATGTGACAGTCGCGCACAGGTTTTCACCGCTGCCGCCCAGGCCACCGGCCTGTGGGTGACCTTGGCGGGGCACTGGTTGACGCCGTACACGGTGGAACCAGTGCAATGGATGTTGCTGGTGTGGTTACTGTTTCGATGGCAACGGGTCCGTGACGACCGTTTGCTCCTCGTCGTCGGTGCGGTGATCGGGATCGCCGCGATGACGAAGTTCCAGGTGATGCTGCTGTGCCTGGTGTGGCTCGTGACGGTGGCCGTGTGCGGGCCGAGGGACTTACTTCGCCGGCCGCTGTTCTGGGCGGGCGCGGTGCTCGCAGCGCTGATCGCCGCGCCGACCCTGATCTGGCAGTACCGGCACGCGTGGCCGCAACTGCGCATGACGCCCGTCGTCGCGGGCGAGGCCCAGGCGCTCTACGGCGGCCGCCCTGGCATCGCGGTGGAGCTGCTGGTGTTCGCGGGGCTCGCCGGTCTGGTGCTCGCGTCGTACGGACTCCTCCGATTGCTCAGGGCCGACGAGATGCGGCCCTACCGGTACCTCGGGGTGACGTTCGTGGTGCTGTTCGTGGTGTTCGTCGCCACCGCGGGACGCCCCTACTACCTGGCCGGGGTGTACGCGCCGCTGGTTGCCGCGGGCGCGCTCGGCCTGCAACGCCGCCGCGAGGCGGGCCGTGCGCCACGCCGGTGGCTGGTCTGGCCGGCCTGGCTGGCCACTACTGCCGCCGCTGTCGGGATTCTGGTGACGTCGGTGTCGATCACCCGTTCCGACACCGCCGAGGACATCGCGCGTCGCACCGCGGACGTCTACCACGGCCTGCCCGCCGCGCAGCGCGACCGAACCGTCGTCTTCGGCCAGTCCTACATCGTGGCGGCATTCGTCGACGGCTATTCGCAGCGATACGCCTACGGCCCTACTTCACCGATGTGCACGAGGTCGCCGACATCGACGACGACATGCACGCCTATTTGCTGTCCGGACAACGGCAGTCGTGGGAATCGATCTGGCCGATGGTGCGCACGTTGACGGTGTCCTGAATACCCCACGGGGCCTCTCCGGGTTTGGTAGAACAGGTTCTAGTTTTAGTGCATCCGAGCCGAAGGAGAACGTCCGAATGGGATGGTCACGCGAGGAGATCGAGGAGACGTTCCAGCGTCATCAGGACCTCGTGGTCGAGATCGGGCAGTCATGGGACTGGGCCAGGTACGGCGAGCTGTTCACCGAGGATGCGACGTACACCGAACACCTCTACGGCAAGATGGTGGGACGCAAGAAGATCAGTGAGTGGATCTCGTCGACCATGAATGCCTTCCCCGGCAGCGAGATGCCGTTCTACCCGGTGACGTGGCACTCGATCGACGTCGAAAAGGGCTGGGTGTTCAGCGAGATCATGAACCGCATGAAGGATCCCGGTGACGGCAGCATTCACGAGGCGCCGTGCATCACGATCTTGCGGTATGGCGGTGGTGGGCAGTGGAGCAACGAAGAGGACGCCTACAACCCGATGAACTTCATGCCGATGGTCCAGGAGTACATCCAGAGGTGCCACCAGCTCGGCACGATCTCCGACGACGCCCGGGTGTTCGCCAAGAACATGAATTGGGAGCTGGCTTAACGGAAGCCGAATCGTCCGGGCGCGCAGGTAGGCTCGGCCACATCACGTTTTCGACGATGAGGTGATGCGGCGTGGGTATCTCGACACGGGTCAACGGCGTCGTGCCACCGGACGTGCCGCTGGCCGAGATCAACCTCGGTGAATGGGAGTTCTGGGCACAGGACGATGATCTGCGCGAAGGAGCCTTCACCACCCTGCGCCGCGAGGAGCCGGTCTCGTGGCAGCCGTCCTTCGTCCTGGACGCGCAACCGGGCGAAGGCCATTGGGCCGTCACCCGCCACGATGACGTCTTCCACGCCAGCCGCCACCCCGAGATCTTCAGTTCCAGCCTGGGCATCACCATCGGTGATCAGACGCCCGAATTGGCGGAGTACTTCGGTTCGATGATCGCGATGGACGACCCCCGGCACACCCGGCTTCGCAACATCGTGCGCAGCGCCTTCACGCCGCGGGTCCTTGCCCGCATCGAGGACTCGGTGCGGGACCGCGCGCGGCGCCTGGTCACCGCGATGGTGGCGGACCATCCCGATGGCAGAGCCGAACTGGTCACGGAACTGGCCGGTCCCCTTCCGCTGCAGATCATCTGCGACATGATGGGGATCCCCGAGGACGACCATCAACAGGTCTTCCATTGGACCAACGTGATCCTCGGTTTCGGCGACCCCGACATCAGCACCGACTTCGACGAGTTCGTCGGAGTCGCAATGGACATCGGCGCCTACGCCAAGACACTGGCCGACGACCGCAAGGCCAGGCCCGGTGACGACCTCACCACGAGCCTGGTGCAGGCCGAACTCGACGGCGAGCGGCTCACCTCGGGCGAGGTCGCGTCGTTCTTCATCCTGTTGGTGGTGGCGGGCAACGAAACCACCCGCAATGCGATCAGCCACGGCGTGCTGGCGCTGAGCCGATACCCCGAACAGCGCGACGACTGGTGGAAACACTACGACGAGGTGGCGCCGACGGCCGTCGAGGAGATCGTCCGCTGGGCGTCACCGGTGGCCTACATGCGCCGCACCGTCACCCGTGACACGGAGCTGAGTGGGGTGACGATGCGCCCAGGCGACAAGGTCACGCTGTGGTACGGCTCGGCGAACCGCGACGAGGCGAAGTTCGCCGACCCGTTCACCTTCGACGTGCGTCGTCATCCCAACCCGCACGTCGGCTTCGGCGGTGGCGGTGCGCACTTCTGCCTCGGGGCGAACCTGGCCCGCCGCGAGATCACGGTGGTCCTCGAGGAGTTGCACCGGCGGATGCCCGACATCGGCGCGACGGAGGAACCCGACTGCCTGCAGTCGGCGTTCATCCACGGCATCAAGCGGCTACCGGTGGCGTGGTCGCCGTAGCGGCCTCAGAACGAGCACGGGCCGGTCTCCGCACGCCGGATGGGTTCCGCGGCTGGAAGCGGACTGGCCCCGACGGGTGACAGAGCGTCCAGCATGAGCGCGACATAGCGGCGCCAGCCGTCGCCGCCCGATTCCATGCACGACTGGAGCGAT
>JAOPVF010000101.1 GCA_025963195.1 Mycobacterium sp.
TCCCGATGTTGACCATCGGGTCGTTGCGCTTCCAGGCGCTGTTCGGGTCTTCCGTCGGACCCCACATGTCGTTGGCCTTGTAGCCGCCCGCGTCACCCATCGACATGTTGATCAGGAACGGCCACGATCCCTCCGAGGGGTTCAGGAAGCCGGACAGCGACGCCGCATAGGGGAACTGGTCGGGGTGATACATCGCCAAGACCATGGATGCCGACCCGGCCATCGAGAGCCCGACTGCCGCGCTGCCCGTGGGCTTGACGTCCTTGTTGGCCTGCAGATAAGCAGGCAGTTCCTGGGTAAGGAACGTCTCCCACTTGTACGTCTGGCAGCCTGCCTTGCCACACGCCGGTGAGTACCAGTCGCTATAGAAGCTGGACTGTCCGCCGACGGGCATGACCACCGAAAGGCCCGAGTTGTAGTACCACTCGAAGGCCGGGGTGTTGATGTCCCAGCCGTTGAAGTCGTCCTGAGCGCGCAGGCCGTCCAGCAGGTAGACGGCGGGCGAGTTGGGCCCACCGCTCTGGAACTGGACCTTGATGTCCCTGCCCATGCTTGCGGACGGCACCTGGAGGTACTCGACCGGAAGGCCTGGTCGCGAGAAGGCCCCGGCCGTGGCGGAACCGCCCGCGACCGCGACGAATACGGGCAGCAGGGCCGCCATGAATGCCGTGATCAAGAATCGGCGCACGAGATCTCCCATCATCAACGGGGGCGGCGTGTACGCAGCTAGGCCCCTTGACCGTTCGGAGCCGCACCGCCGTCCGATGGGTTTCTCGCATCGTCCGGCGACGCCGCGCATCGTCGCACGGCGGAACGGCCCCAGGAAAACGGTGCCATAGTCGCCTGTCAATACCCTGTGAGATCTCTATGGCGGCCAGGAATAGTCCGGGTTCAACGGTGGTAGTACTGCGTCGTGAACATCGACCTGACTGGAAAGACCGCCCTCGTCACCGGATCTACCCAGGGCATCGGTTATGCCATCGCCGAGGGGCTGGCAGGCAGCGGTGCCCGCGTCGCGGTGAACGGCCGGTCCGCCGGCCGGGTCGCCGGGGCCGTCGCGACGCTGAGCAAGGCAGGTGGTGACGTCGTCGGAATCGCTGCCGACGTGTCCTCCGCCGACGGTGTCGAGCAGTTGGTGGCCGAGCTGCCCGCGGTCGACATCCTGGTCAACAACCTCGGAATCTTCGGTGCGGTCCCGGCGCGTGAGATCACCGACCAGCAGTGGCGCACCTACTTCGAGGTGAACGTGCTCGCCGCGGTCCGCCTCATCCGCACGTATCTCCCGGCCATGATCGACCGGCACTGGGGCCGGGCGATCCAGATCGCCAGCGACTCGGCGATCGTGATTCCGGAGGAGATGATCCACTACGGCGTCTCCAAGACTGCGCTGCTTGCGGTATCGCGTGGCTTCGCCAAGGATGCCGCGGGAACCGGTGTCACGGTGAACTCGGTGATCGCGGGCCCCACCCACACCGCAGGCGTCGAGGACTTCGTCTACGAACTGGTCGACAAGTCGCTGTCGTGGGATGACGCGCAGCGGGAGTTCATGCGCAAGCACCGGCCGCAGTCGCTGCTGCAGAGGCTCATCGAGCCCCGGGAGATCGCCAACATGGTCACCTATCTCGCGTCACCGCTGGCGTCGGCGACCACTGGTGGCGCACTGCGCGTCGACGGCGGCTACGTCGACTCGATCCTGCCCTGACATGGCGATTCGTGGAGTCTGAGTTGCGCTGACCGCTACTCAGACTCCACGAATCGCCGAGGGTTAGTAGCGGATGGCCTCGATAAGGGGGCTGGGCTCGTCCATCAGCGCCCAGAAGCGGTCCCGGATCGCAACGGTCAGCGGTCCTGGCCCACCGTTGCCGATCTGCTCGCCGTCCAGCGAGTTGATCGGGGTGACGCCGCCGGCAGTGGTGACCGCCATCAACTCGTCGGCGTCGTAGAGCTCAAGGCTGGTCACGTCGCGCAAGGTGGCCTCGATGCCCATCTGGTCGGCGAGCTCGTAGACGGTCTTGCGGGTGATGCCCGGCAGCGCGTTGCGTGACGGCGATGCCAGCTTGCCGTCCTTGACGACGACCACGTTGAAACCTGGGCCCTCGGCGACGCAGTTGTCGGAGTCCAGCAGGATGGCCGTGCGTGCGCCGCGGTCCTTGGCCTCGAAGCTGGCGGCGGTCAGATCACCCCACTGGTAGTTCTTGATGGTCGGGTCGACGGTGTTGCGCCCGGCGCGGCGGACGTGGCGCGGCACGATCGCGGTGGTGCCGAAGATCTGCTCGGCGGGTGGGAAGGCCCACAAGTAGGGGATCGCGTAGATGTAGACCTGATGGCTGAGTTTGGACAAGTCCTTCTCGCCCTTGCGCTTTCCATAACCACGGGTGATGGTCAGGTTGACGAACGACTCGCGAAGCTGCGAAAGCGATACGCACTTCTTGGTGATCTCGGCGAGTTCGTCCTTGCTCATGCCCGCGTCGAGGCGGAGCTTGCGGGCGCCGTCCAGCAGTCGGTCGATGTGGTCGTCGAGCCGGAAGATGTTGCCGTGCCACACATGAGCGACGGTGTAGGTGACGTCGGAGTGTCCGAACCCGGTGTCGAAGATCGAGATCTTGGCGTCCTCGGCGGGGATGAACTCGCCCTCGATCCAGGCGACGCCGCCGGCGAACGGGCTCGAGGTGTCGAGTTCGTAGTCGCTGTACTGGATCACCGAGCCGGCTGGCGTGTCCTCGCGGATGGCTGCGCCGGGTTCGACGGCGACCAGGTTGCTGGTGCCAACGTCTTGGATGGCGGTCATTGTTGTTCCCTTCGGTAAGACATTGTGAGTCAATCGAATTCAGGATTGGTGGGTCTTGGCGTAGTTCGGTCCGGCCTCGCCGGTGGCCAGCCGCTTACGCAACCCGGTGAAGGCCCAGAGCGTCGTGAGCGCGACCAGGCCGAGGAACACATAGCCGTTGCCTGCGAACTGCGGGAGGAAGATCAGCGCGGCGCACACGCCCGTGAAGCAGATGGCCGCGATCACGGCCACCGGCACGCGAGCCTTGCCGAGGTCGAACGTTCCCGGCTCGGGCGCCGGGATGGTTCCCCGGCGGCTGGCGATCATCACGGCGATCGTCTGCAGGAGATACATCGCGCAGACCGCCAGCGAGGAGAGCCCGAGGATGAGGAAGAACGCCTTCTCGCTGACTAGTGCAAATAGCAGCAGAATCGTCGAAAAACCGAAGATTCCGAGCACCGCGTACGTTGGCGTGCGGTTCGACGGGGACACGTGCCGCCAGACGTGGGAGAACGGCAGCATGTTGTCCCGCGCCATCGAGTAGGTCAGCCGGGTGGCGACCAGGATGTTGGCCAGGATGCAGGCCAACACGTTGGTGAGTGCCACGGCGACGACGATCTTGCTGATGACCGGGCCGACCTGCTGGGTGATGATCTCCTCGATGGGGGCAGCGGATGCGGCCTGAACGGCGTCTGCATTCT
>JAOPVF010000127.1 GCA_025963195.1 Mycobacterium sp.
TGGCGGGACATTCACATTCTGACGGTGGAAGGCGAAACGCTCAGCCGCTCCGAGCTGTTCAACGACTCAGACCTCGACGACGCAATCGCGAGGTTCGACGAACTCAGCCGGCCGACGCCGCGGCTGGAAAATGCGGCAAGCCAAGTATGCGAGCTCTTCAAAACGCACTTCGCAGCGCGCGACTGGGTCAGCATGGCGGAGATATTGGCCGAAGACGTTTGCCACGACGATCGCCGTCGGATGGTCGGCACTGGCGTCCGACACGGTCGAGAAGCGCATATTTCAAACCTGCAAGCCATCGCCGATGTCCAGATCGCGAAGGTGACGTTGCCGGTTGTCGCGACCCGCGGAGCGCGCCTCGTTCTATCCCGGTCTAGCTACTTGGGCCCCGATTCGGGACCTCAAACATTTGTGACAGAGGCACTTGAGATTATCGAGATCGACGCCGACAAGCGGGTCGTGAGAGTCGTCTCGTTCGACATCGACGAAATAGACGCCGCCTTCGAGGAACTCGATGCCAGGTACGTCGTCGGCGAAGCGACGGCCTACGCGCACACGTGGTCCGTGATCGCGCGGGGCCTTGCCGCATTCAACAGGCGCGAACTGCCCGGGTTCACGCCCGATTCGGTAAACATCGATCATCGTCGAGCGAGAGGGTTCGCACCCGGCGACCTGACCGCATACATAGGTGCCACATGGGATCTCGCACCGGACGTCAGCGCCTACGCCGAGGCCGTGTATCGGCTGAGCGACCTTGGAGCGGTCTTCGCCCACGCAGTCAGAGGGACTTCGCAAGACGGTTTTTACGCCGAATGGCGGGAAATCTGCCTTGCGACCGTCGAAGGCGACCTGATCAGCCGCATCGAGATGTTCGACGAGGCAGACGTCGATGCTGCGTTCGCTCGGTTCGAGGAACTGCAACCGCGGACGCCGCGGCTTGAAAACGCGGCAAGCCAAGTCCTCGAACGCATTTGGGCGTGTTTCATGGCCCGCGAGTGGCACGCGATCGCGCGGCTACTCGCGCAGAACGTTGCTGCGGACGATCGCCGTCGGGTGGTGAACTCCGGTGCCCTCGATGGTCGGGATTCCGTGATTGCCGCAATCTCCGCACTGGCCGAGGTCGGAGTCAAGCATGTCGTGTCAGAAGTGATTGCGATCCGCGGCGAGCGCCTCGTCCTCAGCCGTACTCGATCTGCGGGCAGCGAGCGGCCGGAGGCGTTCCGCGTCGATGCCCTCGACATTGTCGAGATCGATGCGGACGGGCGAATCGCATCACATGTGGCGGTCGACGTCGACGACATCGATGCCGCCTTCGAGGAACTCGAAGCTCGATACGTCGCGGGCGAAGCGGCGGACCACACGCACGCATGGTCGGTCATCGCGAAGACCTTCGCGGCAATGAACCGACGTGACCTTCCGCCGACATCGCCGGTGTTTACCCACGTCGACCGCCGACACGTCGCAACGATTCCAGCGGGAGCCCTGATCCCCTCCATCCGCGCCGCGTGGGATCAGCTCCGTGACTTCGCCAGCCGGATCGAGACTGTGCATCGGCTAACCGACCTCGGAGCCGCGTTCACCAATGTGGTGCACGGGACCTCGCAAGACGGCTTCGACGCCGAATGGCGAGAGATCGTCCTTGCGACTATCGACGGCGACATGATCAACCACATCGAGGTGTTCGACGAGGCCGACCTCGACGCCGCGCTCGCCAGGTTCGACCAGCTCAGTCGACCTGCACCGCGGCTGGAAAACGCGGTAACCCAAGTGGCCCAACGGTTCTGGATGTATTTCGCGACCCGTGACTGGGATGCCATGGCGGGGATGCTGGCCGACGGCTATTACAGCGACGATCGCCGTCGGGTAGTGGGCGCGGGAGTCCGCCACGGGCGAGATGGCGCGATACCAAACATGCGGACAATCGCCGACCTTGGCTTCACGAACGCGGTGACGACCGCTATCGCGACCCGCGGGCATCGCCTCGGCCTCATACGTTCTGTCTACTCGGGCCGCGGTCAAGAGACAGGGAGTGTCGTTACCGACGTTCTCAGCGTCGCCGAGGTTAACGCCGCCAACCGGATAGCTGCGATAATCGTGTTCGATTCCGACGACATCGATGCCGCCTTCGCCGAGCTCGACGCCCGATACCTCGCGGGCGAGGCCGCACCGCACGCCCACACGTGGTCGGTGATCGCGAAGGGCTACGGCGCATTCAACCGGCGCGAGCTCCTCGCGACGACGCCGGAATGGGAAAACGTTGACCATCGTCGTGGAGCAGCTTTCGCGCCCGGCGACATGATCGCCTACATCCACGCTGCCTGGGACGACTCGCCTGGCACCAAGATCTACATCGCGGCGGTGCATCGACTGAGCAACCTCGGAGGTGTCGTCACACATGTCGCGCATGGGATCTCGCAAGAGGGCTTCGACGCGGAGTGGCGGGACATTCACATTCTGACGGTCGAAGGTCAAGGGTTCAGCCGCTGCGAGCTGTTCGACGAGACAGACCTCGATGCCGCGATCGCGAGGTTCGACGACCTCAGCCGGCCCGCACCACAGCTGGAAAACGCGGCAAGCCGCACGTTCGTCCGATTCAACGCATACCTCGCAGCTCGCGACTGGGACGCCATGGCGGAGTTGATCGCCGATGACGTTTGCAATGACGATCGTCGCCACGTAGTGAGCGGCGGAATCCAGCGTGGCCGGAATGCCCAGATCGCGAACTTGCGGGCGGTCATCGACGTCGGGGTCAGGAACATAAAGTCCGTCACCATCGCGATTCGCGGGGAACGCCTCGCGCTTACTCGTACCCGCGTATCAGGCGGCGATCAGCAGCCCGAGGCATTTGGCGTCGAGTTGCTGAACGTTGTCGAAATCAACACCGACAACCGGATCGTGGCGGGAGTTCTCTTCGACCTCAATGACATTGGCACCGCCCTCGAGGAGCTCGATGCCCGGTACCTCGCTGGCGAAGCGGCCGCATACGCGCACACGTGGTCGTTGGTCTCGGAGGGTTTTGCCGGGCTTAACCGACGCGAGGTCCCCGCGACCACGGCGGACTTTGTGAACGTCGATCACCGCCGAGTGACAGCGGTCGAGCCCGGTGACCTCGTCGCAAACCTCCGTGTCGTCTGGAATCAAGTTCCGGACATCAGCGTGTATCTCGAGACTGTCCATCGGTTGAGCGACCTCGGCGCAGTCGTCACTCACGCGGTGCATGGGACCTCCCAAGAAGGCTTCGAGGCGGAGTGGCGCGAGATCCACCTAGTGACACGCAAGGGCGAATTGTTCAACCGCAGTGAGATGTTCGACGAGGCGGACATGGAGGCCGCGCTCGCGCGGTTCGACGAACTGAGCCGACCGGCGCCGCGGCTGGAAAACGCGGCAAGCCAACTGCATGAGCGCTTCCAAGCGTGCTTCGCGGCCCGCGACTGGGACGCAATCGCGGAGCTGTTCGCCGACGACACGTCCACCGACGATCGCCGTCCAGTGCTCGGCGTCGGGATCCGACGCGGTAGGGACGCCGTCATCGCCGACTGGCGGGCGACCGCCGACGTCGGGGTACAGAACATAACGTCCACCATCATCGCGACACGTGGAGATCGCGTCGTCCTGAATCGCTACCGTTTCTCTGGCCGCGACCAGCGCCCCGAGGCGTTCCGCACCGAGGTGCTCGGCGTCATCGAGATCGAGAGCGACCAGCGGATCGCCGAGTGCGTGATGCTCGACCTCGACGATGTCGACGGCGCCTTCGAGGAGCTCGACGCGCGCTACCTCGCCGGCGAAGCAGCCGCTCACGCGCAGACTTGGTCGGTCATCACGAAGGCATTCGCTGCGGTGAACCGGCACGATCTCCCAGAGTTGACGCCGGACTGGGTGAACGTAGATCACCGACGGGCGGCATCGTTCGCGCCGGGTCAATTGGCCGCATACACCCGCGCCACGTGGGAACAACTGCCGGACGTCATGGTCTACGTCGAGGCCGTGCATCGACTGACCGACTTTGGCGCAGTCGTTACCCAAATGGCAAGCGGGACCTCGCAGGAGGGATTTCACGCCGAGTGGCACGAAAGCGCTGTCTACACGGTTGAAGACGACCGGCTCAGCCGCTGCGAGCTATTCGACGAGGCCGACATCGACGCCGCAATCGCGCGGTTCGATGAGCTCAGTCGACCCGCGTCGTAGCGGAGCCGCTCGCGTCGTAACGTCACCACAGTGACGGTCTACGCACTGAACCTGTTCGACGTCGCCAACCGGGACGAATACCTGGCCTACTCCAAACGGTCGGCGGCCGAGGTCGGCAGGCATGGGGGCCGCGTCGTCGCGCTCGGGAAGTTCCGCGAGTCCATCCTCGGCGACGTCGCACCCCGTCAGGTGCTGATCCTCGTCGAGTGGGATTCCAAGGACGCCTTCGACGGCTATTGCAACGATCCCGGTCTCGCCGACCTGCACGCCCATCGCGAGAACGGTTCGTCGGCGTACGTATGGCAGCTGTTCGATCGGTTGGACGATCTGCGTCCGGTGCTTAAGCTCGAAAGATGAGGGCGACCGTTCGACAGCGTCTGCACTGGCTGGCCTTGCACGGCGTGATCCGGGGGCTGGCGTCCTACGGCGCCAAGCGCGGTGAGATGCAAGGCCGGCTGATCGCCGACCTGACGGTGCGAGCCGACCCCGGGAGCTTCGCCGACGAGCTGCGGGCGAAAGGTGAGCTGGTCCGAGGCCGTGCCGCGTGGCTCACCACCGACCACGCGCTCGCGCATCAACTGCTGCGATCCGACGACTTCGCCGTGACGGCGATAGGCAAGACCCTGCCTGGTCCATTGGGCTGGCTCGAAGGCAAGACCGCGGTCAAGGGCAGGCTGCATCCGCTGCTTCCACCGTCGCTGTTATCCGTCGAGCCCCCCGAACACACCCGCTACCGCAAGACGGTGTCGTCGGTGTTCACCACCAGAGCCGTTGCCGCACTGCGGGAACGCGTAGAGCAGGCCGCGGCCGCGCTGATCGACGACTTGGGTGAGGGAACCGTCGATGTCGTCGACCGGTACTGCTCGCAGCTGCCGGTCACCGTCATCGGCGACATCATCGGAGTGCCGGACGACGAACGGATGCGCATCCTCGAGTTCGGCGAGCTCGCGGCGCCCAGCCTCGACATCGGTCTGCCGTTCGAGCAGTACCTGCGCGTCGAGGCTGGCCTCGACGGCTTCAACGAATGGCTGGCCAACCACATCAGCCGCCTGCGGCGCGCCCCAGGTGACGACCTGATGAGCCAGCTCATCGCGGCGAGCGACGGCGGCGCACGGCTCAACGACGAGGAACTGCGCGCGACGGCCGGCCTGGTGCTCGCTGCGGGGTTCGAGACCACGGTGAACCTGCTCGGCAGCGGCATCCGGATCCTGCTCGAGCATCCCGACCAACTCGCGATGCTGCTCGGCGATCCCGAACTGTGGCCGGGCGCGGTGGAGGAGATCCTTCGGCTCGAATCGCCGGTTCAGCTGAGCGCCAGGCTCGCCCGCCACGACGTCGAGGTCGCGGGCCGGACCGTCAAGGGCGGCGAACTCGTCATCCTCTACCTGGCAGGGGCCAACCGCGATCCCAAGGTGTTCGCCGACCCACACCGCTTCGACGTCACCCGCGACAACGCGGGCAAGCACCTGTCGTTCTCTGGCGGCAGGCACTTCTGCCTCGGCGCCGCACTGGCTCGCGCCGAGGGGGAAGTCGGCCTCCGCACGTTCTTCGAGCGCTATCCCGACGCCGCGCTGGCGGGAGCGGGGAGCCGTCGCGACACCAGGGTGTTGCGCGGGTGGTCGTCCCTGCCGATCGCGCTTGGCACGGCGCGCAGCGCGGTACGTTCGTAGGGTGGATTTCAGGACAGCCCTGATCGAAGAGACCAAGGCGTTCGGCGCCCAGGTTCGTGCCGGTGATCCTGCGACGCCGGTGCCTGCCTGTCCGGGCTGGACGCTCAACCAGCTGTTCAAGCACGTCGGCCGCGGCAACCGGTGGAGCGCCCAGATCGTCGCAGAGCGACTCCAAAAAGAGCTCGACCCCCGCATGGTCACCGACGGCAAGCCGCCAGAAGACCCCGACGCCGCAATCGAGTGGCTCGACGGTGGCGTACAGCTGCTGCTGTCGGCGGTCGACCAGGTCGGCGCAGAAGCCAGGGTGTGGACGTTCCTCGGCTCGCGGCCCGCCGGGTGGTGGATCCGGCGCCGCCTGCACGAGGCGACCGTGCACCGCGCCGATGCGGCGCTGGCGCTTGGTGTCGACTTCGAGCTGTCACCCGAGCTCGCCGCCGACGGCGTCACCGAGTGGATCGACCGGTGCACCATCGAGGCCGACCCGCACGCGTCGCCGCTGCCCCGCGGTTCGTCGCTGCACCTGCACGCCACCGACGACGGCCTTGGCCCGACGGGGGAGTGGACCATCACCAATGACGAGGATGGCCTGAACTGGTCGCACGACCACGTCAAGGGTGAGACGGCGGTGCGCGGCAGGGCGGTGGATCTGCTGCTGACCATCACGCGGCGGCGCACGTCCGCCGAGGCGGGCATCGAGGTGTTCGGCGACGCCACCATCTGGGACGGCTGGCTTAGCCACACACCGTTCTAACTCGCTGCTTTCGGAACGTTGGCGGGCGTCGCGAGAACGGCGGCGATGGCCGTCGTCAACGGCACCGACAATGCCAGCGCAATGCCACCCACCGCGGACCTGGCGATCTCGATGGCGACGCTCTCGCTGGTCAGCACGTCGCCAAGGGAGCGGTTGGCCACGCTGAACAACAGCAGCAGCGGCAACGCGCTACCCGCGTAGGCCAGCACCAGCGTGTAGACCGTGCTCGCGATGTGGTCGCGGCCCACCCGCATCGCGCCGAGGAAGATCGCCGTGCGCGACGCCCCGTGCTCGGCCAGTTCGAATGCCGTCGACGCCTGTGTGACGGTGACGTCGTTGAGCACGCCGAGCGAGCCGACGATGAACCCGGCGAGCAGGAGCCCGGTGATCGACACGTTGCCCATGTAGGCGGCTACTTCATTGTTCTGGTCTTCCGACAGGCCGGTCAAGTGTGCCAGTTCGATTGCCCCCCAAGACAACACGGCCGCCAGAAGCAGCGAGGCCAGCGTGCCGAGCAGTGCCGCACTGGTCCGCAGACTCACCCCGTGCGCCAGATAGATCACCGCGTAGAGGATCACGGCCGATGCCACCAGCGCGACCGGAATGGCCGGTGCGCCGTCGCGAAGGGCGGGCAGCAGGAAGACCGTCAGCACCCCGAACGCGACCACGATGCCGACCATCGCCCGCAACCCGCGCCACCGGGCGACGGCCACTATCACCACCGCGAACACCGCGGCCAGCCCGACCAGTGCCCAGGTCCGCTCGAAGTCGAAGAACGCGTAGCTGGTGGCGCCGTTCTGATCCACCTGCCTGCTGACCCGGATGTCGTCGCCGACCGCGAGGCTGGGCTGCCCGGGTCCCGGGCTGAACTCCAGCAGGGTGTTGGCGCCGTTGTTCGGTCCCGAGTCGATGGTGACCAGGGACTGCACGCACTGGCCGCCGCCGGGCGGCGCCGCGACGGGCGGTGCGGTGAGGACCGTACCCACCGAGGTGCTTCCGCAGTCCGCGAACCCGCTGGAGATGACGTGAGCGGATTCGGTGGTGACGGCTCCACCAGCTGCGTTCTGGAATGGGAGCGGGATGTCGACGGTCTGCTGGCGCGGCCATAGCAGTGCGGCTCCCGCGATGACCGCGACGCCGATGGCGATCAGCAGGCCGACGACGACCTTGGCGGCCAGCGGGCCAAGCGGCGCAGGACCGGACGGCTGCGAGTGCGAGTGTGAATGCGCCACTCGGACAGGTTAGACGTGGAGATCTCGTGAAGGTCCTGGGTAGGACTCGTGATGATCTGCTCTCGGGCTAACGGAGCCAGGCGGTCCGTGGTCATGATGACGTCGTGGGCGAAAGCGGCAGAACGCATTTCGGGGGAGAGGACGCCTCCAGACGGTGGCGGATGGTGTTTTGGATGGGCCTCGCGTGTTGGCTCGTCGGGCTCGAATGGCATTGGTGGAGGCCGTGATTGGGACTCGTCGTCGACGGGCGGATCGGCATGTTCGCGACGACGGTGTACGTGCTCGGGTTCGCCGCGGCGCTTGCGGCCGACGTACTGCCCACGCCGCTGCGGTTCCTCACCGAGGAGGGGCGGGTGGAAACCGACGGAACCACCAGGTACTTCCCGCAGCGCCTTGGGCTGCCCGACGACACGGGCGGCTACATGTACAGCCCGGACGCGTCGCCTCTGGACTCCGACCTGTACGGCATCTTCTGCCGGTCACCCATCCCCTTGGGGG
>JAOPVF010000129.1 GCA_025963195.1 Mycobacterium sp.
TGGCGGCCACCACGGCGGAAGGGGAGGGCAACCGGTTCATCGCGATCGCGGTCGAGACCTCCGAGCCGGTACCGTTGACCGACCCCGGGCAGGCCTGCCAAAAGGTGGGTTTCGCAGGCCCGGGTTCGCGCGGTCTCGTCGAGGTCGCTGAATCGCCCACGATCGACGGCGCGCGCACGCTCGGCACCCACCGCGTCGTGCAGACCGTGGTCAACGGCAAGCCGGCCAGTGGCGAGCTCTACAACTACGTGGCCAGCTTCGGCAGCATTCTGGTGATCGTGACGGCCAACCCGCTGGTGCTGCCCAATCAGCCGGTCGCCCCGGTCAACACGCAGCGGGCCCGCGATCTGCTGGCTGCCGCGGTGGCCGCGGTGCGCGGCTGAGCTCAGCGCACGTCGCGCGGGCGGTACTGAATGCTGATCCGCGGGCCGGTCGGCCTGGCCGTCTTCGGCACCGCATGCTCCCAGGTGCGCTGGCAGGAGCCGCCCATCACCAACAGGTCGCCGTGGCCCTGCGGTAGCCGCAGCGACCTCCCGCCGCCGCGCGGCCGCATCGCGAGAACCCTTGTCGCGCCGAGCGTGACGATGGCCACCATGGTGTCCTCGGTGCTGCTTCGGCCGATGGTGTCACCGTGCCAGGCCACGCTGTCGGCGCCGTCGCGGTAGAGGCACAGGCCCGCCGACGTGAACGGCTCGCCGAGTTCCCCGGCGTAGATGTCGTTGAGGCGCACGCGCAACTTGGCGATGGCGGGGTGCGGTGCGGGCTCGGAGCCGAGGTCGTGGAAGCTGACCAGCCGTGGCACGTCGAGCACGCGGTCGTACATCTGTCTGCGCTCGGCGCGCCACGGGATCGACGCCTCGAGTTCGTCGAACAGCGTGTCGTGGTCGGTCAGCCAGCCGGATCGCACGTCGATCCACGCGCCGTCGCCCAGCGAGCGCCGTTCGGCATGGTCGAAAAGCGACCCTTGAACCGTCAAGGACACCATCGAATGTTATCGCACAGGCGTTCGAATTTATAGGTTGGCCGCGCCAGGGCCGCGCTCGGCCATGACGTCGCCGGGGTTCGCCAGGAGGCACGTCTTCAGGCTCAGGCAGCCGCAGCCGATGCATCCGGCCAGGTTGTCGCGCAATCGCTGCAGGTGCAGGATGCGCTCGTCGATGTCCTCGCGCCAGCCGGCCGACAGGCGCGCCCAGTCCTTGCTCGTCGGAACCCGGTTCGTCGGCAGCGTGGCCAGCGCCTCGCGGATCCGCGCCAGTGGGATGCCGAGGCGCTGCGACATCCGGATGAACGCCACCCGTCGCAGGGTTTCGCGAGCATAGCGGCGTTGATTGCCCGACGTGCGCCTGCTGTGGATGAGGCCTTCGCGTTCGTAGAAGTGCAGCGCGGACACCGCGACGCCACTGCGGAGTGCCATCTCGCCGGGCGTCAATTCGACCAACTCCATGACCTCAACCGTAGTTGAGGTGGGCAAATGACGTTACGGTGCTAGATGTGACGGATACGGTGCTGGGTTCCAACTCCGAGGTAGGCACGCTGCGAGTGGTGATTCTGCACCGTCCCGGTGCCGAGCTGCAGCGCCTGACGCCGCAGAACAACGACACGCTGCTGTTCGACGGGCTGCCATGGGTCGCAAGGGCGCAGGAGGAGCACGACGCGTTCGCCGACCTGCTTCGCTCCCGCGGCGTCGAGGTGCTGCTGCTTTCCGATCTCCTCACCGAGGCGTTGAACAGCGGCGCGGCCCGGATGCACGGGATCTCCGCGGCGGTGGATTCGCGGCGCCTCGGTTTGCCTCTGGCCCAGGAACTTTCGGTGTATCTGCGGACACTGGAGGCCGCACCGCTAGCACGCGTGCTGATGGCCGGCATGACGTTCAACGAGTTGCCGTTCGGCGAGAGCGAACTGTCGCTGGTGCGCCGCATGCACCACGGCGCGGACTTCGTCATCGATCCCCTGCCGAACCTGCTGTTCACCCGCGACTCGTCGTTCTGGATCGGGCCACGGGTGGCGATCACGTCGCTCGCGCTGCCCGCGCGAATCCGCGAGACGTCGTTGACGGACCTGATCTACGCACACCATCCGCGATTCCGGGGCGTTCGGCGGGCCTACGAGTCGCGCTCGGCGCCGGTCGAGGGCGGCGACGTTCTGCTGCTTGCACCGGGAGTCGTGGCCGTGGGCGTGGGGGAGCGCACCACGCCGGCGGGTGCGGAGGCATTGGCGCGCAGCCTGTTCGACGACGAGCTCGCCCACACCGTGCTCGCCGTGCCGATCGCCCAGGAACGCGCGCAAATGCACCTCGACACCGTCTGCACGATGGTCGACACCGACGCGGTGGTGATGTATCCCAACATCGTCGACTCCTTGTCCGCGTTCACCATTCGCCGATCGTCCGGCGGCGTGACGATCGACCGCGCCGCCCCGTTCGTGCAAGCCGCCGCGGATGCGATGGGGATTGGCAAGCTCCGGGTCATCGACACCGGCCTTGACCCCGTCACCGCCGAACGTGAGCAATGGGACGACGGCAACAACACACTGGCTCTCGCGCCGGGCGTGGTGGTGGCCTACGAACGCAACTCGGAGACCAACGCGCGCCTCGAGGATTCCGGCATCGAGGTGCTGCGAATCTCGGCGTCGGAGTTGGGCACCGGTCGCGGTGGGCCGCGCTGTATGTCGTGCCCCGCAGCCCGCGACCCGCTCTAGCCGTGGTGAGGCAACTGCCGAACGTCGACAGCCTCGACAGGGCGATCATCGATCAGTTGAGGATTAACGGGCGGCGCGGATTCGGCGAGATCGGCCGAACCGTCGGATTATCCGAAGCGACTGTGCGGCAACGCTATCGGCGGTTACAACGGCTCGGCGTCATTCAAGTAGTCGGCATGTCCGATGCAGTCCGCGTCGGCGAGCTGGAAGTACACCTCGCAATTCGCGTCCGCGGAGTGCCTGTCGCGATGGTGGCTCGGCAGTTGGCGCGGATGCCCGAGATCAAGTACGTGGGCGCGTGCTCGGGCCCATACGATCTCATCACCGATGCGCGATGCTCCGACCTGCAGCATCTCAGTCACCTGCTCACCGATCGCGTCCGGCGGGTACAGGGCATCGCGCACGCTGAAGCGCTGACGGTGCTGGAAGTCCTGAAGGACTCCTACCTGTGGGCCGGATTCCGGGACGCGGGCACCGTCGGACGACCCGTCATCCGTCGAGATCCTGCCCAAGGCTCTGGCCAAGACCCGACCACGAATAGTCCTTGAAGATCTCCAGCACGACCAATTGCTCGACGTTCGCGATGCCGGGCAACCGCCGCACGTCGTCGAGCAGCTGCACCAGCTGATCGATGTCACGGCACGTCGCTTCGACGAAGATGTCGTGCCCCCCTGCGCACAACGCCACGTGGTTGACCATCGGCATGTCGCGCAACATCGCGGCGACGGCCCTCGGCGTGAGGTCTTGCGTGCGAATCAGAAGCCGAAGCGCCTGATGGCCCAGCGACTGCGGATCGCAGAGCGCGACGATGGTCAGGATCCCCGCCTCTTGGAGTCGTGCGACGTGGTTGCGCACGGTCGTCTCCGACACGCCCAACTCGGCAGCCAGCGCCGAGTATGGACGGCGACCATCCCGGCCGAGAAGACGCAACAGTTCCCGATCGAGGTCACCGATCACCGTGCCATCATGTCAAACCGCTCCGCATTTCAAACCGCTCCGCCCCGCACGCCGGCCTCGATCATCCGAGCTTCCCCGATGGCGGCCTTGACGAGTGCGACGTTGTCCGCCGCGACGGTTCCGTCGGGTAGTTCGACGCCGTCCTCGAAGCCGATCCGGACCTGGACGCCGTCCTCGATCGCCGCCCGGTAGACGGGCCAGACGGTAGACCCGTCGCCGTGGTACAGCAACGGACAGAGGACTCCGGCCCCGCGAATGAGATCCCTTGCCGCACGGCACACGCTCACGGCCTCATCCGGGTCGAGGACCTGCGGCTCGATCAGAATGCGGACGTTGCGGTGCAGGGTCCTTGAGTCCAGCAGAGCGGGCACGTCGGCCAAGGACCAGACTGCGCTCTCGAGTTCGATGCCGCGGTCGACGAGCAGCGCGGCGGCTTCATCGGCACCGTCCTCGCTGAAGGTCACCGCCACGAAGTCCGGTACCACCGACCATTGGCTGATCTTCGCCAACCGGTCCGCCTGCCCGTCACACGTCCACAGCCCCGCGGTCGTACCCACGGAGATGCCTGGGGCGCCCCGCCGAACCGCCTGGACCAATGCGGTGATGTCGTCGGGCGCGATCGACTGCCCGCCGTCCGCCCCGAACGTATGGGTGTGCACCACGTCGGCGCCCGCGGCGACGGTCCGCACGCACTCCTGGACGATCTCGTCCAGGTGCAGCGGCACCGCCGGATGGTCGGTGCGGCTGAGGCCTCCGTTGATCGCGGCCTTGAGAAACATGAAATCCCTTCAGTGGTCTTGGCCAGAATCCGAGCGAAAGACGCTGTGTCGCTGGATGTTCGAGGTCGCACCGGTGAGGTCGCCAAGGCGAGCGCCGGCGCGGATGGCGTCGATCAATGCCGGCTCTTCTTCGTCGTCGACCTCGACGGTCTTCACGATGCGTTCGAGTGTCTCCGCCGACGCGACAAGCACGCCGTTCTCGTCGGCGAGAACGATGTCGCCCGTCTGTACGTGCTGACCGCCGCAGACGATGGGCCGATAGATGCTCCCGACGCCCGTGTCCTCGAGTTTGGTGGTCAGCAGGCTGGTACCGCGGGCGTAGACGGGCAGGCCGATGCGCCGGAGTTCGTCGATGTCGGTACAGACGCCATCGACGATCACCGCTGCCGCACCGCGCGCGTGAATCGCCTCCGTGACCACCTCGCCGAGCGGCGCGTGTCTCCGGTCGCCGCCGGTGTCGACGAGGAGCACGTCACCGGGCTCCAGATCGCTGGCGACGTGGTGCAGGTTGCTCGAATCGGTTGGTGTGGTGCGCACCGTGATGGCGCGACCAGCGACCTTCCCCTGCCCGGCGAGCCGGTGGATTCCGGTGTCGAGAAATCCCTCTTCGAGGTAGTGGCCGATGGTCGGATAGGCGAGGGCCCGAAGGCGGTCGACCAAGTCGGGTGCGACCGGAGCTGGGCGCCGGCCGAGCGTGACTGCCATGGGTCAGCTCCCGTTGATCATGATGCGGCGGTTCAGGAGAACCGGAAGGGTGTAGCGCGCCTCGTCGAGTCGTTCCTTGCTGACTTCTGCGTGGATGGCTGCGATGGCTTCGTCGCCGAGTTGTTCGAGGACCTGACCCATCGGGTCGACGACGGTGCTGACGCCGATGCACTCCGGACTACTCGATCCGACACCGATTACCCAGCAGGTGTTTTCGATGGCGCGGGCACGCAACAAGGTCAGCCAGTGATCGACCTTCAGCGGGCCAGACATCCAGGCGGCCGACACCAGGAGGGTATCGGCGCCCAACTCGACGAGCGCCCTGGCGAGCTCGGGGAATCGCAGGTCGTAGCAGTTCAGCAGTCCGAACACGGTGCCGTTGATCGCGAACACGGTTGGCTTGACCTCGCCGCGCATCACGTAGCTCGACTCCCGGTAGGAGAAGGCGTCGTACAGGTGCATCTTTCGATAGGTGGCAACGAGTGCCCCCGTGCGGTCGGCCACCGCGATCGTGTTGTACGGCAGACCGGAGCTGCCGGGCTCGTATCCAGGTGCCACGATCCCAATTCCGTTGGCCTTGGCGAGATCGCGGACGAACTCGGTGAACGGCAGCCATTCCGTGGTCGCGACGTCGCCGAGCGGCGTTGCGGCCTCGGAGCCCAAGACCATCGCCTCCTCGGGCAGTACCAGTAGGTCTGAACCGGCTTCTACGGCAGTGCGCGCGAGCGCCTCGATGGACGCGCGGTTGGCCGCGAGGTCCGTGGTGGGCGCGAACTGGCCCAGGGTGATCTTCACTTGTTGAACTCCGCTCAATCCTTGGTGACGAGGCGGGCGCGGTGCGCCGGCCACGTGACGTGTACCGGTGCACCTGCTGCAGCGGACTCGAGTTCTTCGGGAAGGGTGGTGATGCCGGCGGTCAGCGGATGGTCGCCAACCGACATCCGCAACAGCCACTGGTTTCCGAGGTAGACCTTGTCGACGAGCGTCGCGGCGAGCCAGCCGTCGCCTTCCGGATACGCTGCGACGCTGACCATCTCGGGTCGGACGGCGAGCTCGAGGTCGGAGCCCTCCATGTCGGCGGCATCGGGCGCGGGAGCCGGACCGACACCGTCGATGGACACGATCAGCGATCCGTCGGGATCGGAGATGACGTTGACCGGCAAGAGATTGCACGTACCGATGAATCGGGCGACGAAGGCGTTGACCGGCTCCTCGTAGATCTCGCGCGGCGTGCCGATCTGCTGGACGATACCCGCGTTCATCACCGCGATGCGGTCCGACATCGTCAGGGCCTCTTCCTGATCGTGCGTGACGTAGACGAACGTGATGCCGACCTCTCGCTGAAGCCTGGTGAGCTCGAACTGCATCTGCTTGCGGAGCTGCTGGTCGAGCGCACCGAGAGGCTCGTCGAGCAGCACCACCGAGGGGTTGGACACGATGGCGCGGGCAAGCGCGACCCGCTGTCGCTGGCCGCCGGAGAGCTGATCCGGCTTGCGGTTTACGAAGTCGTCCATCCGAACCAGCGAAAGTGCTCTACGGACAATGGAATCCAGAGACTCGCCATCGAAGGAGGCGGGCAGATTCTTGCCCCTCCTGCCGTAGCGGACCTTCAACTCGAACGCGACGTTGTCGTAGACGTCGAGGTGCGGGAACAGTGCATAGCTCTGAAAGAGCATGTTCAGGTCGCGCTTGCGAGTCGGCTGGTCCCGCACGTCGTTCCCGTCGAGCAGGACGGCACCGTCGGACGGCGTCTCGAAACCCGCGATCATGCGCATGAGGGTCGTCTTCCCGCACCCGGAGGGGCCCAGGATCGAGAAGAACTCGTTTCGCCCAATGGTCAGATCGGTGGGTTGGACCGCCCAGCCTTCGTTGAAGCACTTGCTCACGCCGATCAGTTGGATGGCAGGCGGAGTGGAGTCGACCGGTGTCGCTTCGAGTGTCGGCATGTCGGCCACCTTGATCACGACGACTTGACCTTCGTCCAACCCTGCTGAAAGAACGTCATGGCCTTGCCGGGGTCGACGACGAAGTCAGTGTTCTCGAGGCTCGCGGTCGGGGCGTACACCGCGGGGTTGTCGAGCAGGCTCTTGTTGGCGATCTTCGCCAGCGCGGGTTCGTTCACGCTGGCCATGGACCCGTCATCGGTGGCCATCGCGGCGATCTCGGGGCGCAGCGTAAACGAGATGAACTTGTAGGCGGCGTCGGAGTGCTTGGCGCCGTTGGCGATTGACAACCCGTCGGTCCACAGCGTGCCGCCCTCCTTCGGGATCACGTAGTGCACGTCGGGGTTGCTCTCGGCCACCTTCGCCGTTGACGCGCCACCCCAGGCCTCGGAGACGCAGGCCTGACCCTGCGATACCAGATCGGCGTAGTTGGTCGAGTTGTATCCGGCGAGCAGTGACTTCTGCTCCTGCAACTTGTTGGTCGCTGCCTCGATCTGCGACTGGTCGGTGCTGTCGGCATTGAAGCCGAGAATCTGCAGGCCGACGATGTAGGCGGCGAGCATGTTGTCGAGCATGTAGATCCTGCCCTCGTAGGCGGGATCGAAGAGCGCTTGCCAACTGTCGATGGGCTTGCCGGTGCACTTCGCGTTGTAGATAAGACCGGTGGTGCCCCACACCCACGGCACGCTGTGCTTGTTGCCTGGGTCATAGGACGGATTCGCGAACTTCGCGGACAGATTCTCCAACCCCTGAATCCGGGAGTGGTCGAGTTCTTCGATGAGCTTCTGGCCAACCAGCTGTTGCACCGCATACTGACTCGGTTGGACCACGTCGTAGCCCGAATTCCCTGCGGACAGCTTGGCGATCATCGTCTCGTTGCTGTCGAAGGTGTCCATCTGGACCTTGATGCCGGTCTCCTTGGTGAACGCCTGAACCACCGAATCGGGAATCTCACCCGCCCAGGCATAGACGTTGAGGGTGTTGGGATCACCTGAGCCGCCCGATGATCCGCCACCGCACGCGGTCAGGGTAAGCAACGGCAGTGCCGCCAGTGCAACGAATGCCTTCTTGAACATGAGCGGGTTCCTTTGCGTGGTGGGACGGGACGGAAGGAGGAGTTAGTGGTTGGTGCCGGCGAGAATGGTTCGCATCTGACGCACGCCGACGAGCAGCACGATCGCGAAAGTGCTGAGGATCAGTAGGGATCCGAGTGCGTTGATCTCCGGGGTGAGACCCGTCTTGAGGAGCGAGTACACCCGCAGTGGCATCGTCGTCGAACCGACACCGTTGGTGAACGTCGACATCACGATGTTGCCGAAGGACGTGGTGAACGTCAGTAGCCACGACGCTCCGATGGCTGGCCACAGCAGTGGCAGCACGACCCGCCGAAAGGCGCCGAGCCCGGTGGTGCCGAGATCCGCTGCGGCGTGGGGAAGATTCGGGTCGAGGGCATTCATGGCGCCGGTCATGATGAGAGTGCTCATCGGCAGGGTCACGACGACGTGGCCGAGGACGAGGGTCGTCACGCCAAGCGTCACGTGCAATGCGCTGTACAGGCTCAGCAGTGCGACCCCGAGGACGATCTCGGGAACGATGAGGGGTATGAACACCAGTCCCGTGACGACCTTGCGGCCAGGCGTCTCCGGGCGCA
Organism: Mycobacterium sp.; assembly: GCA_025963195.1. Lineage (GTDB taxonomy): Bacteria > Actinomycetota > Actinomycetes > Mycobacteriales > Mycobacteriaceae > Mycobacterium. Next base: position 8,733 of record JAOPVF010000129.1, read on the forward strand.
CCAGCGCCGCCGCCGTCATGACGCCGATCAGCGTTGCGGCAGTGGCGGACAGCACCCCGACGAGCACACTGATCCGAACGGCGTCCAGCAGTGGTCCGTCGGTGAACAGCTCGCGGTACCAGCGCAGGCTCAGGCCGTCCCACCGGTAACTGACGGGCGATGAGTTGAACGAGTAGATCACCACGGCGACGATCGGGATGTAGAGGAAGACGAGGACGCCGCGGCCGATCCAGCGGGTGAGACGTTCCATGTCACAACGTCTTTCGACGACGAGAGGGGCGGAGGAAGGCCGCGGCGACGCCCAGCGCGATGAGCATCAGCACCAGCAGGATGGTGGCCGCCGCAGCCCCCATCGGCTGATTACGGAACTCGGTGTAGAGCGTGACGATCAGGTTGCCGACCAGTTGGTCCTTGCCGCCGCCGAGCAGGATGGGTATGACGAACACGCCCAGGGTCGGGATGAAGGTCAGCACCGCGGCTGCGATCAAGCCCGGTCGGCAGAGCGGAATGAGTATGCGGCGCTGGGTATCCCACCAGCTGCAGCCGAGATCCGCCGCGGCCTCCCGCAATGATCCGTCGATGCTGCGCATGGATGCGTAGATCGGAAAGATCGCCGTCGGGAGGAACGCGTAGAGCAGCCCGGCGAGGACCGCCCCCTGGCCCGGTACCCACTGCGTCACGCCGTCGACCACCCCGATGGTCCGAAGCATCGACACCACCGGCCCGCCGTCACTGAGCAGGTTGATCCACGCGAACGTCCGAACCAGGAAGTCGGTCCAGAACGGCACGATGATGAGCAGCAGGATCAGTGCTTGTCGCCGCGCCGGGCGGGACACGATGTAGCTGGCGGTGAAGTATCCGACCACCAGGCAGAAGACGGTGTTGATGCCGGCGACGGTGAGGCTGTAGCCCAGCACCTTCAGGTAGACCGGATCGGCCAGCCCGCGATAGTTGTCCAGCGTGAACCCGCCGACGATGCCGCCGTAGTCGTCGGAGATCGCGAAGCTGTTCCTGATCACCAATGCCGTTGGGATGACCGCGATTAGGAGCAAGGTGACGACGGCTGGCGAGAGCAGCGCGAGCCCGGTCCAGCGACGGGTCTGGCGCACATCGGGCGTCGGCGCGGCCGTCGCTTGTGCGAGTTCCGTCGATGTGCTGATGGTCGCTCCCTGCTGCTGAGTGGACCGGTCGTGCCGGCTTGCGGACCATCATGTCCATCGAAAGGCGCAGATTGGACCGCGATCGGCTTCGGAAATCGTCGTAGGAGGTTACGCGGCTTCCGCAATCCGCACACTCGTCCCGCGGCGCGTCCAGATGGCGACCTGCGTCGTCTACTTCGGGGCGCGGTGGTCGGCAATGTTGGCTCAAACGTAGGTGCCTAGCACGGGGTACCGACATTTCGGGCGTTCGGTGTTGGTGTTGGGCGGGGTTGTGCACAGTCGCGGTTTCATCCACCGGCCGGGGCTTCTGGCCCGGGCGATGTCTGGTCGTGTGGGCATGAATGTCTGGGTCTTTGAGCACGATCGGAAGCGTGTTCGAGGAACTGGCCCAAGGCGATGACCTATCGCACGTCGACGATGCAGCGCTGGTCGACGCGCTGACCGGCTGGACCCGCGCTGAGTCCACCGTGGCCAATCACCGGATGGCGGTCATCGCCGAACTCACCCACCGACGCTGCGCCTCCGAACAAGCCGTGGAACGTGAGTTGTGGGCGTGTGACGGTTGGGACAGCGCGGCCGCCGAGATCGCCGCCGCCAGCGGGATCAGTCCACGTGCGGCATCCACCCAGATGTGCCAAGGACTGGCGTTGCGCCACCGGCTACCCCAGATCGCGAAGCTGGTCGCCGAGGGCACCCTCGCCGCCCGGTTGGCCCACACCATCAGTTGGCGCACCCGACTCATCGAAGATCCCGACATCCTGGCCCGCGTCGAGGCCGATCTCGCCGCCATCGCCGCCTCGTTGGGCCCGCTGTCGGTGACCAAGGTCGAGAACGCCATCGATGCCGCGATCCTGATCCACGACCCTGCCGCAGTCTTGCGCTTTCACACTGCCGCCAAGAGTTGTGACGTGAAGTTCGGCGACGCCGATGACACCACCGGCACCACCTCCATGTGGGGCAGGTTGACCGTCGCCGACGCCGAACTCGTGGCGCGTCGCGTCGATCAGCTCGCCGCCACCAATCCGTGCGCACACGATCCCCGCAGCATCGGCGAACGCCGCTCGGCAGCACTCGGCGTGATCAGCGCCGGCGGCACCCACCTGCCCTGCACCTGCAGACGTCCTGATTGCACCGACCGCGGACCCGACGCCCGCGCCGAAGCCATCGTCATCCACATCCTCACCGACCCCCACCCCGACACCGGGCCGGACGATGGCCCACCACCCGACCTCGGGCCGGACCTCGGGCCGGGCGCTGGACCGACATCCGAACCCGGTCCCGACCTTGGGCCAGGTCCCGGCGAGCCAGAACCCGATGGCGAACCAAAACCCGACGTCGAGCCGCCCGCTGCCTCACTGTCGGAGCACCCACCCACGTCCGACAAGCGTTCCACCACTTCAGGCTTGGCGGTGATTGCCGGCGGTGGAATCGTGCCCACCCCGCTGCTCGCCGACCTCATCCGGCTCGGCGCACGGGTGCGCCCCATCCCCGAGGCCGCAGAACTGGGCATCGAACCGCGGTACCGGCCGTCGACCACATTGGCGCGCTTCGTACGCAACCGAGACCTCAGCTGCTGCTTCCCCTGCTGCGCCCGCCCCGCCGAACGCTGCGACCTCGACCACACCACCCCGCACGGCCCGGGCGGGCTGACCCACCCCGGCAACATGAAATGCTTGTGCCGAAAACATCACTTGCTCAAGACTTTCTGGACCGGGCCGACCGGCTGGACCGACCACCAACTCTCCGACGGGACCATCGTGTGGATCAGTCCCACCGGACACCGCTACACCCGACCACCGGGCGCCAAACTGCACTTCCCACGATGGAACACCCACACACCATTACCGGCCGGCACCACCACGCCACCAGCGGCCACCGGCTCACCCCAACGCGGCCTGACCATGCCCACCCGCAAGTACACCCGGGCCCATCAGACGGCCCAACGAATCCACGCCGAACGCGAACGCAATCAACGCGCCATCGACGAAGACCCACCACCGTTCTGACCGCCCAGGCATCAGCTCGACACACGGCCCCAGCCGAACCACTGGCTCAGGACGCTAACGCCAGCTGGGCAGCCAGATCTGCATGTCCCAGGTGGACTGTGAAATCGGCAGCCCGGTGAGGATCGGGTACATCCACGCGAAGTTCGTGATGACCACGGCCACGTACAGACACACGACCAGTAGCCCGAGCGTGTGGCGTTCGGCGCTCTGTCGTGGCGCATAGAGGATGTCGCCGAGGATCAGCGCGATCGCCATCACCAGGAACGGTGCCATCGGCGCGGCATAGAAGAAGTACATCTGCCGGTCGATGTCGGCGAACCACGGCAGGAAGCCCGCGCCGTAGCCCACCAGCACCACGGCGTAGCGCCAGTCGCGCCTGACGAACGCCCGCCACATCGCCCAGCCCAGCACCGGCACCGCGAGGAACCACATCGCGGGCGTGCCGACGAGCATGACCGCCTTGACGCATGACTGCGCTCCACATCCGGCGACGTTGTCCTGGTCGATCGCATAGAGCACCGGACGCAACGACATCGGCCACGTCCACGGCTTCGATTCCCACGGATGGTGGTTGCCCGCGGCGTTGGTCAACTCCGAGTGGAACTTGTAGACCGAGTAGGTGTAGTGCCACAGCGATCGCAGGGCATCGGGCAGCAGACCGCCCTCACCGATCGTCTGCCCCTCCTCGTGCCGGTTGGTCGCGGTCTCCGAGGCGAACCATGGACCGTAGGACGCCAGGTAGACACCGAACGGAATCAGCCCGATCACATACAGCGACGGCCCGAAGTCGCGGCGCAGCGTGCCCAGCCACGGCCGCGGCACCCGGTACTGACGGCGCGCCGCCACGTCGAACGCCAGCGTCATCGCGCCGAAGAACACCATGAAGTACAGGCCCGACCACTTCGTCGCGAACGCCAGACCCAGCAGCACGCCAGCACCGAACCGCCACCAGCGCACCCCGAGGCGCGGGCCCCACGGCGTCTCTCCGATGCGGCCCTCGAGCAGCG
>JAOPVF010000147.1 GCA_025963195.1 Mycobacterium sp.
GGGTCCGGATACCATCCTGGCGTCGGAGATGGCTGTGCGGTCAAGACGTCCTCCGGTGCGATCAAGCGTAGGTCGGGCCCGTTATTCGAGGTGATAGCAAGCCCCACCTCAACTCATCCGGTCGCGATAGTTGAGCCTAAGCGCCTACCGTCATGTTCGCTGGCAGAACGCTAAATCTGGTCGTACGTTCGCCGAATCCAGGCGCCCAATGGATACCCGGCCGTCGTTCAGGCCGCAGTTACAGGGACATTCGGAAGAAACAATGTCTCGGCGAGCGTTGGCCGCCGGCTTCTCTTCAACCGTTGTTGGGCGTTGCCAGGTGACAGGCCACGGGAACAAAGCTTCACTGAGCGCCGAGTTCCTCAGCAATGTGCGCTCTGTCGACGACACGATGTCGCGGCGCTCGTCGTTGCGACTCTGAAGCGTCGTCGGTACGGGGCACTCAGTCCGCATGCCGCACGGCGGCGGGTACGCCTTGCGGGCTGTCACCGGCATGGTGCTGGATCGGCTTAACGTCGCTCTCTTCGCCATCGTGTGCGGAGGCATGCCGTCGGCCTGCTCATGCCTATCGATGACATCGAGGTCACCTGCGACGGCCGCTGGTTGGATGATCACCGTTCCCGAACTCGCGGGTTACGTGCCCGCAGACGAGTCGATGTGCCTGAGCGACACCACTCAAGCGCGCCACGAAGGCAAGATCGATTACATGGCCCGCGGCTCCATCGCTTCAATGCTCGACGTACCGGTCGAGGAAGTGCGCGTCAACCGCGTCATGTCTGCGTAGCGGCCTTCCCCGGGGCGCAGTGGCGGTCTCGAGTCAAGGCGGTAATCGCCGCAGTGGGCGGCTGTGGTTCAGCGGTCAGGCGGCGAACCCGATTCGGGAGGGCGGGTGAATGGCTCTCGGCTCACTCCGCCGCGGCGGCGGACAACGACTGCGACGGCCGCCACGCCAAAAAGCCCACGACCAGGCCCACGAACGGAATCGCGGCCAGCACGGTGCTCAGCGTGGTGCTGCCGCCGGTGACCAAGGTGAAGTTCGACAGCACCAGCCACAAGCTGCCCAGCAAGCCGAGCACCGCCAGCGCAGGTGCGATCCGTGTCGTCCAGAGCCGACCCGCGGCGCGGTCCCGGTTGCGCAGGAAGAAGACCAGAACGGCAATCGACGTGGTGAGCATCAGCATGACCATGCCGACCGTGGCGATGCCTGCCATGGATCCGAACACCCCGACCAGGGGATCGATGCCCAGTACCGCGAGGATGGCCACGATCACTGCGGCCGTGACGGTTTGCACCACCGACGAGAACGACGGCGAATCGTGGCCTTCGTGAACCTCGGCGAGTCGCGCGGGCAACAGACCCTTTCCGGCAAGCACGAACTGGTAGCGCGCGATGACGTTGTGGAACGAGAGCACGCAGGCGAACAGACTGGTCAATAGCAGGACGTTGACCACGTCGCGGCCGGCCGTGCCGAGCATCGTTCCGGCCGTGTCCAGCAGCATGTTGCCGTCACCGGCCAGCGTCTGTTGCGCAACCGCGGTCACCTGATCCGGACCGATCGCAACGACGAACGCCCACACGGTGATCGCGTAGAACGCACCGATGATGATCACCGCGGCGTAGGTCGCGCGCGGGATCGTCCGCTCCGGGTCACGCGCTTCGTCGCGGAACACCGCGGTGGCCTCGAAGCCGATGAAACCGGTGAGGGCGAACAGGATGGCGATGCCGATGGTGCCGTGCGTGAACACGCCGGGGTCGAACGAGGCGAAGGTGACACCGGCCGGGCCGGGGTTGGAAACCATGACGACGTCGAGCACCACGACGACGCCGATTTCCAGGGCCAGCGCCACCCCGAGCACCTTGGCGCTGAGCTCGATGTGCCGGTAGCCGAGTACCGCGACGATCGCCAGGACGGCGAACGAGTATGCGGGCCAAGGAATCACGGGTCCGTGGTAGTGCGCGACGGTGTCGGAGATGGCCCAGCCGATGTATCCGTAGATGCCGATCTGGATGGCGGTGTAGGCAATCAGCGCAACGACGGCGATGCCCTTGCCCGCGCGCTGGCCGAGGCCGACAGTCACGTAGGAGAAGAACGCGCCGGCCTCGGGAACGTGCGGTGTCATCGCGACGAACCCGATGCTGAAGACGAGCAACACCACTGCGGCGATCACGAACCCGACCGGTGCGCCCGCACCGTTGCCGAGCCCCATGGCAAGGGGCATGTTGCCGCCGATGACGGTCAAGGGTGCAGCGGCCGCGACGACCATGAAGACGATGCCGATGGGCCCGAGATGGCCGGTCAGACGTCGCCCCTCGGCCTTGGTGGGTGTGGTCACGAGATCTCCTGGAGTCGAGGGGTATTGGAGAGCAGAGCTGTGCGCAACAGATCGTGGTCGAGGGCGTGCGCGGTGAAGCCGTTGCGGCCCGTCATCGTCGTGGCGGCGACCATCGCGTTGACGATGGCCTCCTCGGTGGCTTCGATCGTCAGGTCGAACAAGCGAGTCATCAACTGCGGTGCGACCATTCGCAACGGCACCTCGGGCCGGCAGGTGTCGTGATTCTCGTCCCACGCGTAGGGCGGAATCCCGCGGTTGCCGGTGGCGAAGGCCAGCATCAGGTCACCGCTGTACTGTTCGCCCGACCCACCGAGCCGGCTCACCGCGAGTGCCGCTCGCTGCGCCAGCCGCGTGCATTGATGGGGGAGCAGCGGCGCGTCGGTGGCGACGATGACGATGATCGAACCGGACCCTGGCTCGTACCGGGCGGGCAGGTCGGGAAGAGGCACCTCGGAAGGGCCGATCAGCTCACCGACGTGGGCGCCATTGATCCGGAGCCGTTCGCGCCGACCATGATTCGCTTGCACGAGCACCCCGACCGTATACGGCCCGGTGGCCGTCTGGGTGACGCGCGACGAGGTTCCGGTACCGCCCTTGAAGCCGTGACAGATCATGCCGGTGCCGCCTCCAACGTTTCCCTCGGCTGGTGGTGCAGTGGACGCGTCGTCCAGTGCGGCGCGCACGTGTTCGGGGCGCACGTGAAAACCGTTGATGTCGTTGAGCAGGCCGTCGTAGGTCTCACCGACGACTGGCAACGACCAGTAGAGGCCGTCGCCACGGGCCCGTACCTGTGCCGCCACCAACTCGTCTCGGACCACCCCGACGCTGTGGGTATTGGTGAGCCCGATCGCGGTCGTGAGCTCGCCCGACTCGCGAATCCATTCCATGCCGGTCAGTTCGCCGCTGCCGTTGAGTCGGTGGGAGCCGGCGAACACCGGCTCGGTCCAGATGTCGTCGTGCGGGATGACGACGGTGACACCGGTGTGCACGGCCGGGGGACCGTCGGCGTCGAGGGTGGTGTGACCGACCCGGACGCCGGGGACATCGGTGATGGCATTGCCTGGGCCAGTCGGATGCTCTCCGATGACCACGCCGAGATCTCTGGCCCGCATTGCTCCGCCCGTTCCCGTAGAGTTATTTTCCTAGTTGGAAAAGAACTATGCACCCGTGTGATCCACGACGCAAGGGCAGAGGCGAAGTAAGTTCGGGTCGTATCCACCGGCGGAGGAGGTGACGAGGCATGGCAAGGCCGAATCGGCAGGTAGAGCGGCGCGGCGACATCATGGACGCTGCGATCGCACTCATCGAGCGCCACGACCTGGCCACGCTCAAGCTCGCCGACGTGGCCGCCGAACTCGGACTGACCACCAACGCGGTGCGCTACTACTTCAAGGACGTGGCGCAGTTGTTGTCCGAGCTGGCTCTGCGGTCGGATGTCCGGTTCTACGACGAGCGGTTGGAACTCTCCGCCAAGACCGACGACCTACCGACACAGCTGGCCATGACCATGGCGGCCGGCCTGCCCACCGGGCCCGAAGACGCCGAATGGCGCGCGATTTGGCGTGCCGTGCTGGCCGCCGGCTTCGAGCTTGACCAGCGCGCCGACGTGCAAGGCATCTACCACCGTCAGGTGGGCCTGTACACCGACCTCTTGAATGCGGGCTCCAAAGCCGGAGTGTTCCAACTGAACTGTCCCGCCCGCGACATCGCCATGACGCTGATGTCCATGGAGGACTACTTCGGCTACCGCATCGTCGCGCGTGATCCCGAGCTCAGCCGAGTCACCGCCTTGCGGCTCATGCGCCAGTACGCCGAACTGGCCACCGGCGCACGCCTACCGAAGTCCGACTGAGCGCAAGGAACGCCGGCACTTTGGGCGCGCCAAGTGTCGGCCGTCATTCGCAGGCGACGCCGTCGCCATTCGTGTCGAGCTCTCGGCGGTAGCCGGGATCACCAACGTGAAGGGGTGCCGCGCCCGCAGCACGCGCCGCTGCGCAAGTCGCGTAATACACGTTCGACGGGATCGGAGGCATGAGGAGTCCGACTGGTGGCAGGGTGGGCGGCGCTTCGACCGGCGGATACGACGTCGGAGCCGGGCGGGTGGCGGGGGGAGCTGCCACGACCGTAACCGTCGACATCGGCGGCCGGGCCGTGACCACCACCGTCTTCGTCACGATCGACGCCGTTGGCTCGGCGTGGTCGCCAGTGGAACCGATATTGGCGAGCACTCCCAAGAGGAGCACTCCGCCGACGATGCTGCCGACCACGATCCAGCCGCGTTTCTTGAACGGTGGCTTGGGTGGCCGTGTAGTCACGATTTCCCTCGGTGATCGTCCGCTACGCAACCCGTAACGCCGCGCGCGATCTGGAGCCTACGGCGCATGCTGCACGCTTCGCTGGCAGATCACCGGATCCATTCGCAAGTTCCCGTTCAGCCGCAATCCGTCCAATCTCGTATCGGCAGCGAGTCGCCGGCCGCGGTCTGCGTGCAGGCTCGATTGGTCGTCGGCGCCCGGTGGCGCATACACGGGATTCGGGCGTGCGGACTCGAGTTCAGTTCTGCGAGCGGCAGATCCACGTCGTTCGACGGGCAACGGGCACTGCGCATCGGCGGTTGCCCGCATCGCCCACGCGTGCTGCTGGCGACGGACGCAGCTCTGCCTTTTCGACTAGGTGCCCGAGTACCGGGACGGCCGGGCACCGCATTTTTCACGTAGCCGTCAATTTTGCAGCAAACACACCTCGGGAGGTCGACCATCTCATGACGGCAGAGAACGTGGCCTGATGGCTCACTGAGGCTTTGGGCGGATCTCCTGCGGCAGAAAACCCCCGTCGTTCCTGCCCACTTCATTGGCAGGAGTTCGTTCAGCAAGGCGTTCATCCGCAGTATCAGATCCTCGTTCTTCTCCGGACCCAGGGCCAGGTTGTGCGTCTCGAGCGGATCGCTCAAGAGGTCGAAGAGCTGAAGGTCATTGTCCCGCATGGTTTGTTCCAGTGTCGTCGGCGTTTCGAAGCTGGCGGGGGCGTAGTAACGCGCGAACTCGTACTGTCCATCGAACACGATGCTCGTGAATCCGGGCTTGTTGAGCTTGGATTGAAGCTCCGTCAACGGCGGCGCCGGCTTTCTGCGAGAGCGGGGCCGTCACGCTGACGCGCAGTGGTGGCCACCCCGAGCGATTTTCACGCAATCGTCAATTCTGCAGCAAACGCGTCGCGGACGCTCTAATGTTCCGTCCAACACCCGCCACGGAAGGTCGGCCATCTCATGACGACAGAGAACGTGGCGGACCACGCCATCGAGGACGACGAATGTCGGGACTGTGGCTACGAACCAGAGCTGAAGCGAACTCTCGGTTCCTTTCAGGTGTTCGCGATCTCGTTTGCGTTCATCTCGGTGGCCGTCGGCATCTTCAGCACCTACGACGAACTGCTGCGCGGTTCCGGACCGGTGGGCATCTGGACCTGGATCATCGCGTTCATCGGGCAGATGTTGATCGCGCTGGTGATCGCGCAGTTCGCGTCCCGCATCGCGTTGTCGGGCTCGTCCTACCAGTGGGGCTCTCGATTGGCCAACCCGAGGATCGGCTGGTTCTTCGGCTGGCTCACCTTCTGCTATCTGATCACCGGCTTCATGGCCATCAACAGCGCGATGGCGAGTCAGTGCCTCATGCCGTTGTTCAACATGGAGCCCAGCGAAACCACCGCAAGGATCATCACGGTGGTGCTGATGGTTATCGAGGCGGTGCTGGCGATCGCCTCCACGAGGATTGTGGCTCTGATCAACTCGGCGGCGGTCGCCATCGAGGTGTCGATCGTCGTGGTGTTGGTGGTTGCGCTGTTGGTGGCGGTGGCGGTGACGGGAACCGGCTCGACCGGCAACCTCGTCTCGCGTGGAGCCGCCGAGGGCACGTCGAACTACTACGCATTGGGCGGCGGGTTGATGGTCGCCATGATCGTCGGCCTCGGGACACTGGTGGGCTTCGATACCGCGGCGAATATGGCTGAGGAGGCGAAGGACCCGTTTCGGACCGTCCCGCGCGCCATCGTGGGATCGGTTGCGGCGGCGGGTGTTCTGGGTTTGTTGTTCTTGATCGCGCTGACGATCGCGATCAAGAACATCCCCGAAGTCACGGCGTCCGATTCGCCCGTCGCCGCGATCATGCGCGACCAACTCGGGCCGGTCGCCGAACGCCTGTTTCTCGTCGCCGTGGCGATCGCCTTCTTCGGCGGTGGGTTGGTGGTGTTGGCCAGCTGTTCACGCATGATCTTTGCGATGGCGCGCGATGACCGCTTTCCCGCCCATCGAGTGCTGCGGCGGGTGGACAGTCGTACACAGACCCCCATCCCGGCCACCATCCTGCCGGTCGTCATCGGGATCGGGGTGCTGACTGCGCTACCGGGCGATGCGCTGCTGGACCTGATCACGTCCGGCACGGTGTTCCCTGCGGTCACCTACGGCGCGATCGTCGTGCTCTACCTGTCGGTGCGAAAACGTCTCGAACACAAGGAAGGTGGCTTCAGCCTGGGCCGCTTCGAGTTGCCCGTCGCCATCGCTGCGCTGATCTGGTCGGTCTGTGCACTGGTCTTCATCCTGGCACCGGCCAGCTCGTTCGCCCCGATCGTGATGGTGGGTATCCTCGCGCTGGTCGGCGCCCTGTACTTCGGGTACATGATGATCTTCAACCGTGAAGTGCTCGACGACGCGCTGGCCGGCGCTGCCGCTGCCGCGGCCGAGGTGACCGAATGACGTCCATCAGGGCCCGCCCAGTCGAGCTGACCGGCCGAATCGTCCGGCCCGGCGACGTCGATTACCCGGACGCCAGCGTGGGCTACAACCTGCTCGTCACCCACGATCCGAGGGTGATCGTGTTCGCCAAGGAGACGCAGGACGTCGTCAACGCGCTGGCCTGGGCGCGACACAACGATGTCGCAGTTCGGGTGCGCAGCGGTCGTCACTGCCTCGAGGGCTGGTCCAACGTCGACGACGGCATCGTGATCGACGTCAGCGATTTGAAGTCGGCAACGATCGACATGAGATCGAACACTGCGACGGTTGGCGCCGGGCTCAACCAGTTGGAAGCGGTGACCGCGCTCGGCAAGGCCGGAGTCGCGGCGCCCACGGGCACCGAGGGAACCGTCGGCTTGGTTGGCGCGACCCTGGGCGGTGGATTCGGGCTCCTCACTCGCCGCTTCGGCATGGCGTCGGACAATCTTCTGGCGGTTGAGATCGTCGTTTCCTCCGGCGCCGACGGGGCCGAGGTGATCATCGCCGACGAGAACACCCACCCCGACTTGCTCTGGGCGCTCCGCGGCGCCGGCAACGGCAATTTCGGGATCGTCACCTCACTGACCTACCGGGTTCATCCGTTGATGCAGACGGTCTACATCACCGCGACGTGGCCGGGCCTCGACGACCTGCCCGCGGTTTTCGACGCCTGGCAGAGGTCGGCCCCCCACGTCGACAACCGCCTCACCAGCCAGCTCGAGATATACCGCGCGGAGACGAAGCTCGTCGGTCTTCTGGCTTCCGGATCGGAGGCAGAGGCAACGCAGCTGCTGGCACCGATCCTGTCGATCGGGAACCCCGATGTCTCGATGACGGATTCGAGCTGGCCCGACACCTACGCGGGATTCCAGATCCCGCCGCTCGAGGAAGCGGCGAACTGGAAGTTCGTCTCGCAGTTCATCTCCGATCCCTTTCCCGTTGAAGCGATCAACCTGGTCTGCTCGTTCATGTCCAACGCCCCCACACCGGACTGCAACTACTTCACCAATGCCTTCGGCGGGGCCGTCAAGGCCACTGAGCCTGCCGGCTGTTCGGCGTTCGCCCACCGCAACGCGCTCTACTACGCCGAGCCAGGCGCGGGCTGGGGCATCCGTGGGGGGATACCCGCGAGCGCCGACCCGCTCACTCCGGCGTGCGGGGCCTGGATCGCCGAGTTCGCGGAAGCGTTGGCGCCCTACGTGAATGGCGCTTACGTCAACGTGCCGAATGCCGGCATGGCGGACTGGGAGGCCGCCTACTGGGGAGCAGGCGTCGACCGTCTGCGCGCGATCAAGTCGAGGTACGACCCCACCAACGTGTTCAGCTTCGAGCAGAGCATTGCACCCGCCCCGCCGCGATTCGCCGCAGGCGCTTCGACCTCGACGACTACCGATTCAACGTGACCTCGTCGTGAGCAAAGCGGCATAGCGCACAATCAACGGCATGCAGTTGACCGGCTACTCACCGCCGCAGGTAGATCTCGATGCCATCCCCGGCCTCCGCAGGGCGTTCACCTCGACGAGCGCCTCGGTGCAACAAGCGGCGCGGCGGCTGGTCGCGTTGGCGACGCTGATCGACGGGGCGGGGTCCTTGCTCGACGACGTCGCCGAGCTCAGGCGGTCCGCCAAGGTCATCGCGGGCAGTCTGTCCGAGCTCGGTGCCAGCGCGGCGGGGATCGACCAGAACGCCCGCGAGATCGCCGACGAGATCGCGGGACTGAGCACGGCGGCGAAGGGCATCGACACCCACGCCGAGAAGCTCGCCGTCGGGATCGACGAACTGGTCGCGATCCTGCCCACGCTGCAGCGGCTCACCGAGATCGTCGATCCTCTCGACAACACCG
>JAOPVF010000189.1 GCA_025963195.1 Mycobacterium sp.
AGCAGCGGGATCTCGGCGTCGATGGCCTCGATGATGGCGTCCTTGGAGAAGGCAGGCGGCACGAAGGCGATCGACACGTCGGCGCCGGTCTCCTTGATGGCCTCTGCCACGCTCGCGAACACCGGCAACTTGACGTCTTTGCCGTCCTTGTCGACGTGCGACACCGTCGTTCCGGCTTTGCGCGCGTTGACGCCGCCGACCACCTGCGTGCCCGCCTTCAGCATCAGCGCGGTGTGCTTGGTGCCCTCGCCGCCGGTGATGCCCTGGACGATGACCTTGCTGTCCTTGTTCAGGAAGATGGACATCTTCTTCGCTCCCTTACTTGTTGGCCAGCTCGGCGGCCTTGTCGGCGCCGGCGTCCATGGTCTCGGCCTGGATCACCAGGGGGTGGTTGGCCTTGGCGAGAATCGCGCGGCCCTCTTCGACGTTGTTGCCGTCCAGGCGGACGATCAGCGGCTTGTTGGCGTCGGCGCCGAGCTTCTCGAGCGCGCCGACGATGCCGTTGGCGACCGCGTCGCACGCGGTGATGCCGCCGAACACATTCACGAACACGCTCTTGACCTGGCTGTCGCCGAGGATGACGTCGAGCCCGTTGGCCATCACGTCGGCCGAGGCACCGCCACCGATGTCGAGGAAGTTCGCCGGCTTCACGCCACCGTGCTTCTCACCGGCGTAGGCGACCACGTCCAGCGTCGACATGACGAGTCCCGCGCCGTTGCCGATGATGCCGACGGCACCGTCGAGCTTGACGTAGTTGAGGTCGTTCTCCTTGGCCTTGAGCTCGAGCGGGTCCGTGGCGTCCTTGTCCTCGAACTCCGCGTGGCCGGGCTGACGGAAGTCGGCGTTGCCGTCGAGCGTGACCTTGCCGTCCAGCGCAAGGATCTGATCGTCGGGCGTGCGGACTAGTGGGTTGACCTCCACCAGCGTGGCGTCCTCGCCGACGAACACGTCCCACAGCTTGGAGATGGTCACGGCCGCAGCGTCGAGCACCTCTGCGGGCAGGTGGCCCTGCTCGGCGATGGAACGTGCGGTCGCCAGGTCCACACCCTTGACGGCGTCGACCGGGACCTTGGCGAGGCGCTCAGGCTTGGTCGCCGCGACCTCTTCGATCTCCATGCCGCCCTCGACCGAGCACATGGCGAGGTAGGTGCGGTTGGACCGGTCGAGCAGGAAGGAGATGTAGTACTCCTCGGCGATGTCGCTCGCCTCGGCGACCAGCAGCTTCTTGACGATGTGGCCCTTGATGTCCAGGCCGAGGATGTTCTGTGCCTGCGTGAAGGCGTCGTCGGGGGTAGCCGCGTACTTCACGCCGCCGGCCTTGCCGCGTCCGCCAACCTTCACCTGTGCCTTCACCATGACGGGCCGGCCGATTTCCTCGGCGATGGCCTTGGCGTCCTCGGCCGTGTCGGTGACACGGCCGGGCGTGGTGGGCACGTTGTGCTTGGCGAACAGCTCCTTCGCCTGGTATTCGAATAGATCCATGCGCTTCCCGACTTCCGTGTCTGTCTGCGTTGACGATTGAGTTGATTTCGAGGTTGTCGCCTGAGAGGCTCGTGCCGAACTTTATCCACACGCGCGGAACGCGTCGGCACCGCCTACCGCTCATGTGGTACATCTCACCGGCATCCCATGGTGATCCAGCTCACAATATCGACCGGAATCCGGACTCGGGTTGCCACCAACATTGGATTTTGGTTAACGTGCCTCTGGTCTAGATAACGTTACGGTCACGACGAGAAGGACGCATTCGGTTGGCAGAGCAGGGTTCGTCCAGGTCTCCGCAAGGGGTTTCGACGAACGGCACTGACCCTCGAAGGCCTTTCCGAGTCGACAACGCCATCACCGACATCATCCCGTTCAACGAGTTCGGCGATCTTTCCGATCTCGCCGGTGAGCTGGGCTATTCCAACTGCTCCGCGTTCGATCGCGAAACCCGCGTCATGCACGCCCCCGAGCTGGACGACCTTCACGACACCGACGATCTAATGCCGCTGCGGCTCGTCGTTCCGACCCGTTTTCAACCGGCCGCCGACGAGGACCGACCGTCGGCACGTGCCTACCGCTCCAGCCACACCGACGTCAGCGACGGCATGGCCGCCACCGACGTGATCGACATGAGCAGCCGTCGTGGCGTGCACCGCAAGCCCGACAACAGCGCCATGAAGGCGCGCCTGGTCGCCGCAGCCATGGCGGCGGGCGCGACCGCCGCGGCCGCCTATTCGGTGGTCAACAGCACCGATACCCCGCAGGAAGCCACCATGCTGGCCGCGGGACAGTCCGCGTTCACCGACGGCGGCGGCGTCATCACCGGCTCCGCCGACGGCATGCAGATCGTTACGGTCGCCCCCGCGGCGACGATTGACTCGGTGCACACCGAAGAGATCCAGAAGGCCGCGGCATTCGCCCAGGAACGCGCGGAGCGCGAGGCTCGGCTGGCACGGCCCCTGTTCGTGATGCCGACCAAGGGCGTGTGGACGTCGGGTTTCGGTTACCGCTGGGGCGTTCTGCACGGCGGCATCGACATCGCCAACTCGATCGGCACCCCGATCGTTGCGGCCTCCGACGGCGTGGTGACCGACGCGGGTCCGACCGCGGGCTACGGCGCTTGGGTCAAGCTGCGCCACTCTGACGGCACCGTCACGCTCTACGGCCACGTGAACACCTGGCTGGTCAGCGTCGGCCAACGGGTGATGGCCGGCGATCAGATCGCTACCATCGGTAACCGGGGCAACTCGACCGGTCCGCACCTGCACTTCGAAGTTCTGCTGGGCGGCACCAATCGGATCGACCCCGTGCCGTGGTTGGCGCAGCGGGGGCTTGGTCCCGGCAAATACGTCGGCTGATCGGAGCGGAGCGATTCGGGGAAGGACACCTTGACCTTCGAATCACCCGAACAACCGCAGATTCGGCGTCAACCAGACGATTCCGGCCCGCAAACCACCATCATTCGCCGTCACCCCACCGGGTCCTTTCCGCGGCAGCCGGCGCCGTCCTCCGACGACCCTGAGACCAGCTTCATCCCGCCGTCGGCGCCGCGTCAGGACGATCCGCAAACCGGTTACACTCCGCGTCCGATGCCGATGGCTATCGGAACCGGCAGGGCGCGGCCCAGCCCCGCGGCGGCGTCGATCACCGCGGCGGTCAGCATCATCAGCGGCTGGGCCACCGCCGTGATCGCCACGTCGTTGATCGCCGGCTGGTGGCGGACTGATGAATTGTTTTGCGTGGCAATCGGTTTCCTCACCGCAGTGTCGGCGGGGGCGACGATCGCCGGTCTGATCGCGCTGCTACTGCATCGCCGCATCGGGCGTGTGCTGATCCTCGTCGGCTCGGCAGTGGCGTTGATGATCTTCGCCGGCCTGTTCGTCGCGGGCGCAGAGCTACCGCCGATCGTCTACGGCATCCCGGTGCTGCCGATCGCCAGCGTGCTGTTGGCGTTCCTGCCCGCCACCAAGCGCTGGACCCGCTAAAGCTTATGCACGGGCGCGTGGTTGTGCATGAGCTTGACCCGTCCCGCGCTGCCGAAGTCGATGAGCGACATCGCCGACTCTCCGACGCCGGACACTTCCTCCACCCGGCCCAGCCCGTACTTGTCGTGCGTGACGCGATCTCCCGGCTCGAGCACGATGGGCGGCCGCTTGCTCGCCAAGCCCCGCGACGGCGCTTGACGGGGCGTGCCGAACCGCCCCGCTCCGCTCACGGGTGCGTTGAACGACGGTGCGGCGGCCTCTACGCGTCGCCAGTCGATGAGCTCTTGCGGAATCTCGCGCAGGAAGCGGGATTCGGGGTTGAGCATCGGTTGCCCCCACGACGAACGCACCTTCGCCCGGCTGAGGTAGAGCCGCTGGCGCGCCCGGGTGATGCCGACGTAGGCGAGCCGCCGCTCCTCGGACAATTCGGTGGGGTCGCCAAGGGCGCGCATGTGCGGAAACATGCCGTCCTCCCAGCCGGTGACGAAGACGACGGGGAACTCGAGACCCTTCGCGGTGTGCAGGGTCATCATGGTGACGACGCCCGCTCCGTGCTCGGGTAGTTCGTCGGCGTCGGCCACCAGCGACACCCGCTCCAGGAACTGGGCGAGCACCCCGGTGTCTGGGATGTCCTCGTCCGGCGCCTCGTCCGACTCCTCGCGAAGTGCAGCGGCATTGGCCATGTCGATACTGAATTCGTGTGCGACGCTGACCAGTTCGTTGAGGTTGTCGAGGCGGGCCAAATCCTGTGGATCGCTGGATGATTCGAGCTCACGACGGTAGCCCGTGCGTTCGAGTACCGCCTCCACCAGCTCGCCCAGCTCGTCGTCCAGCTTCCCCCGCAGCTCGTCGAGGAGCCCGACGAACGCGGCGATCGCCTTCTCCGAACGGGTGTTCAGCATCGGGACCTTGCCCTCGGCGGCTGCCTGCAGGGCGTCGTTGAACGTGGCGCCGGTGTTCTCGGCGTAGACCGCGACGCACGCCTCGGCACGATCACCGATGCCACGCCGCGGCGTGTTGAGGATGCGTCGCATGCTCACCGCGTCGCCGGGATTGTCCAGCACCCGCAGGTAGGCGACGATGTCGCGGATCTCGCGGCGCTCGTAGAACCGAACTCCGCCAACGACTTTGTACGGGATGCCCGCGCGGATGAAGACCTCTTCGATGGCTCGCGACGAGTTGTTGGTGCGGTAGAACACCGCGACGTCGTTGTAGTCGATGTCACCGCGATCGGACAAGGCATCGATCTCTTGAGCGACGAACCGGGCCTCGTCGTGCTCGTTGTCGGCGACGTACCCGACGATGAGTTCGCCTTCACCGGCGTCGGTCCACAGGTGCTTCTCGCGGCGACCGGCATTGCGGGAGATGACGGAGTTGGCCGCCGACAGGATGTTCTGCGTGGATCGGTAATTCTGTTCCAGCAGAATCGTCGTCGCGTTCGGGTAGTCGCGTTCGAAGTCCTCGATGTTGCGGATGGTGGCGCCGCGGAATGCGTAGATGGACTGGTCGGCATCACCCACCACGCACAGTTCGCCGGGCGGCACGCCGTCGGCGCCCTCCGCGAGGTCGTGGCCCACCAACTCGCGCACCAGCATGTACTGCGCGTGGTTGGTGTCCTGGTATTCGTCGACAAGGATGTGCCGGAAGCGCCGCCGGTAGTACTGGGCGATCTGTGGGAACGCTTGCAGCACGGCCACGGTCTCGCCGATCAGGTCGTCGAAGTCCAGGGCGTTGGCCGCGCGCAG
>JAOPVF010000192.1 GCA_025963195.1 Mycobacterium sp.
GGCGAATTAGTGCTCGGCGAACCCGTCACCACACCGCCGGACGGCGTGGCGATCTATGACACCGCGCCGACGGCACTGCTGGACATCTACGGTGACGCCGTTCCGCCGCGGTACGCGAAGGCGTTGCACCGCTACCGATTCGGCCCAGGGGTCTGCAAGGTCGACTTCGTGCTGTCCGGCGACATTCCATGGCGCGACGTGCGCGTCGCGCAGGCGCCGACGGTGCACATGGGCGGTACCCGCGCGCAGATGGCGTTGGGCGAACGGGAAGTCGCCGCGGGCCGCCACGCCGAGTGGCCGATGACACTGGCGGCGCTGCCGCATCTGGCGGACCCCTCACGCATCGACGCGCAGGGCCGCCGTCCACTGTGGACCTATGCGCACGTTCCTGCGGGCTCCACCAAAGACCTCACCGAGACGGTGACCGGGATC
The DNA here is from genome assembly GCA_025963195.1 of Mycobacterium sp. Lineage (GTDB taxonomy): Bacteria > Actinomycetota > Actinomycetes > Mycobacteriales > Mycobacteriaceae > Mycobacterium. The sequence continues at coordinate 433 of JAOPVF010000192.1, forward strand.
TTCGAGTGCGCTGCACCCGGGTTCCGGGACCTGGTGCTCGCGGCGCGGTCCGTGCCCGCCGCCGAGATGTCGCACCACAACGCGAACTACGTCGGAGGCGACATCATCGTCGGTGGAGCCACCCTGTTCGCCGCGATCGTCGGTCCGACGCTGAGGTTCAATCCGTGGACCACGCCGCTGCCGAGGGCATACCTGTGCTCGTCGGCCACGCCGCCGGGTACGGGGGTGCACGGGATGGCCGGCTACTACGCCGCGCGCACGGTGCTGCGCCGCGAGTTCGGCATCAGGAGTCTGCCCAACCTTTCGCCCTAGTTTCACGGCCGATCGTGATTGGCTTGTCTGCATGACGAAACTGGCTTTGATCTACTATTCCGCCACCGGGCACGGCACCTCGATGGCCAACCGAGTTGCCGCTGCTGCGGAGGCTGCCGGCGCCGAGGTCCGGGTCCGCCACGTCGCCGAAACACGTGATCCGGAGTCCTTCGCGCAGAACCCGGCGTGGACCGCAAACTACGAGGCAACCAAGGACCTTCCGGCCGCAACGGGAGACGACATCGTCTGGGCGGATGCAGTGATCTTCGGGTCGCCGACGCGGTTCGGTTCGGTCGCCTCACAACTGCGGGATTTCCTCGACTCGCTCGGCGGGCTGTGGTCGGAGGGCAAGCTCTCCGACAAGGTGTACGCGGGTTTCACGTCGTCGAACACCGCGCACGGTGGCCAGGAGACCACGCTTCTCACGCTCTACGTCACGCTGATGCACTTCGGTGGCATCATCGTGCCGCCCGGCTACACCGACGCCGTCAAATTCGTCGACGGAAACCCGTACGGCGCCAGCCTCACCGCAGGCCACGACAACATCGGCGAGTTCGACGACGCCACCAACAACGCGCTCGATCATCTCGCCACCCGCGTGGTGAGCGTCGCCGATCGGCTCGCCTGAGCGATTTCGGCGTGTCAACCGGCGCTGACCGCCGGTTAACACGCCGAAATCGCAAGGGGTGGAGCGGTTATGCCGTTTCGGTGATGGGGCGATCGACCCAGCTCATCAGGTCGCGCAGCTTCTTGCCGGTCACCTCGATCGGGTGCTCGGCGTTCTCCTTGCGCAGCTTCTCCAGCCGCTTGTTCCCGCCCTCGACATTGGCGACGAGCTCCTTGACGAACGTGCCGTCCTGGATGTCCTTGAGGATGCCGCGCATCCGCTCCTTGGTGTCGGCGTCGATGACGCGCGGGCCGGACAGGTAGCCACCGAACTCCGCGGTGTCGGACACCGAGTAGTTCATCCTGGCGATGCCGCCCTCGTACATCAGGTCGACGATGAGCTTGAGCTCGTGCAGCACCTCGAAGTAGGCCATCTCGGGTGCGTAACCCGCCTCGACCATGACCTCGAAGCCCACCTTGACCAGTTCCTCGGTGCCACCGCACAGCACGGCCTGCTCACCGAAGAGATCGGTCTCGGTCTCTTCCTTGAACGTGGTCTTGATGACGCCGGCGCGTGCGCCACCGATGCCCTTGGCATAGGACAGCGCGAGCGCCTGGCCCTCACCCGTCGGGTCCTGGTCGATGGCGATCAGGCAGGGCACGCCCTTGCCGTCGACGAACTGACGGCGCACCAAGTGGCCGGGGCCCTTCGGAGCGACCATGCCGACGGTGATGTTCTCGGCAGGCTCGATCAGGTTGAAGTGAATGTTGAGGCCGTGGCCGAAGAACAGCGCGTTGCCGGCAACGAGGTTGGGCTCGATGTCGTTCTTGAAGATCTCTGCCTGCGCGGTGTCCGGCGCCAGAAGCATGATGACGTCGGCCCACTTGGCGACCTCGGCGGGCGTATCGACCTCGAGGCCCTGGTCGGTGACCTTCTCGCGCGACTTGGAGCCCTCCTTGAGGCCGACCTTCACCTCGACGCCGGAGTCGCGCAGGCTCAGCGAGTGCGCGTGGCCCTGGCTGCCGTAGCCGATGACGCCGACCTTGCGTCCCTGGATGATCGACAGGTCTGCGTCGTCGTCGTAGAACATCTCAACTGCCATTTTTTGATGCCACCTCAATTTCCTTCTCTGTATTCGTGTTTCGTCGAAATTATTTGACGATGCCGCGTGGCCCGCG
>JAOPVF010000208.1 GCA_025963195.1 Mycobacterium sp.
ATCAAGTTCTTCAACTGGATCGGCACGATGTGGAAGGGCCAGTTGACGTTCGAGACACCGATGCTGTTCTCGGTGGGCTTCCTGGTGACGTTCCTGCTCGGTGGTCTCTCGGGTGTGCTGCTGGCCAGCCCGCCGATCGACTTCCACGTGACCGACTCCTACTTCGTGGTGGCGCACTTCCACTACGTGCTCTTCGGCACCATCGTGTTCGCCACCTACGCGGGCATCTACTTCTGGTTCCCGAAGATGACGGGACGGCTACTCGACGAGCGACTTGGCAAGCTGCACTTCTGGCTGACGTTCATCGGCTTCCACACCACCTTCCTGGTGCAGCACTGGGTGGGCGACGAGGGCATGCCCCGCCGCTACGCCGACTACCTGCCGACCGACGGATTCACCACGCTGAACGTGATCTCGACGATCGGCGCGTTCATCCTCGGCATCTCGACCCTCCCGTTCACCTGGAACGTGTTCAAGAGCTGGCGCTACGGCGAGCCCGTCGTGGTCGACGACCCGTGGGGCTACGGCAACTCGCTCGAGTGGGCCACCAGTTGCCCGCCGCCGCGGCACAACTTCACCGAGCTGCCCCGGATCCGTTCGGAGCGGCCGGCATTCGAGCTGCACTACCCGCACATGGTCGAGCGGATGCGTGCCGAGGCGCACGTCGGACGGGCACACGGTCCCGACGACGGTGACGTCACGAGGCTTGACGACGAACACGTCCGCACCTGACGGGCGGCAGCGCGTAGGCGTGGATACGTCTCGCACCAGCCTGTTGATCACGGTCACCGGGCGCGATCAACCAGGTGTCACGTCGGCACTGTTCGAGGTGCTCGCGCGGCACCACGTCGAACTGCTGAACGTCGAACAGGTCGTGGTGCGCGGCAGGCTCACCCTGGCCGTGCTGGTCGTCGCACCCATTGACGTGCCTGGCGGCAGCGATGTGCGCGACGAGGTTCAAAAGGCCATCTGGGACGTCGGTTTGGACGTCACGATCGAACGCAGCAACGACTTGCCGGTGTTGCGCGAGCCGTCGACGCACACCATCGTCGTTCTGGGCAGGCCGGTATCGGCCTCGGCGTTCGGCGTGGTGGCCAAGGAGGTCGCCGCACTCGGGGTGAACATCGACTTCATTCGGGGTGTCTCGGACTACCCGGTCACCGGGCTGGAGTTGCGCGTCTCGGTCCCACCGGGCGCTGCCTACGGCCAATTACAGGCCGCACTGGCCCAAGTGGCGGTTGCAGAGAGCATCGACATCGCGCTCGAGGACTACAGCCTGTCGCGACGGGCCAAGCGCCTCATCGTGTTCGACGTCGACTCGACCCTGATCCAGGGTGAGGTCATCGAGATGCTCGCCGACCGGGCCGGTGCGCTGGCCGCCGTCGCGGAGGTCACCGAGGCGGCGATGCGCGGCGAGCTGGACTTCGCCGAGTCGCTGCACAAGCGCGTGGCCACGCTTGCTGGCCTGCCTGCCGAGGTGCTCGACGACGTCGCCGACCAGATCGAGCTGACCCCCGGCGCGCGCACCACGATTAGAACGTTGCGCCGCTTGGGCTTTCACTGCGGGATCGTCTCCGGCGGCTTCCGCCAGGTGATCGAACCCCTGGCGCACGAGCTGATGATGGACTTCGTCGCCGCCAACGAACTGGAGATCGTCGACGGCAAGCTCACCGGCCGGGTGATCGGAAACATCGTCGACCGGCCGGGGAAGGCCAAGGCGCTGAGGGACTTCGCCCAGCAGGCCGGGGTACCGATGGAGCAGACCGTGGCAGTGGGCGACGGCGCCAACGACATCGACATGCTGGCCGCGGCCGGCCTTGGGGTGGCGTTCAACGCCAAACCGGCACTGCGCGAGGTGGCCGACGCATCGATCAGCCATCCCTACCTGGATACCGTGCTGTTCATCCTCGGGGTGACGCGTGGCGAGATCGAGGCGGCCGACGCGGTCGACGGGACGCTGCGCCGCGTCGACATCCCCGAGGACTAGAGCTCACACCACCAACGCATGCGGTTCCGGTCCCGTCACGCCGGTGATGCTGCGCCATGCCCTGGCAAGCAGCACGATGGCCTCGGTCAGCTGATCGTCGGGCAGGGCATAGGGAATCCGGATGAAACGCTCCAACGTGCCATCCACCCCGAACCGCGGGCCAGGCGGAATCTCGAGGCCAAGGCGGGATGCCGCCGCCGACAGTGCTGAGCTCATCGGCGCGGGCAGCCGCACCCACAGCGACATCCCGCCGCCTCCCGAATTGGGTTGCCAGTCGGGCAGATGTTCGTCGAGCAGGTTGAGTAGCAGCTCCCGTCGTGCGCGCAGAGTGTTTCGGCGTTCGGGAAGCCACTCGTCCGCGACACCGAGAAGCCTTGCGGTGGCGAGTTGTTCGAGGGTCGCCGTGCCCACGTCGACGGCAGGTCGCAGCGCGGCGATGGTCGTCAGCGTGCTGCGTTCGGCTCGGATCCACCCGATGCGCAGACCACCCCAACACGACTTCGACATCGAGCCGACGGTAAGCACGAGGTCCCGGCGGGTGGTCATGGCCGCGGCCATCGGGGCGGGCACCGGCTGGTCGAGCCAGATGTCGAGGATCGTTTCGTCGATGATGGTGCGGGTCCGCGTCTCGGCGATGATCTGCGCCAACCGTTTTCGGCCCGACTCGGGCAATGTCATGCCGGTCGGATTGTGATTGTCGGGAACCATGTAGGCCAAACTCGGTGACAGTTGGCGCACCGCGGCGTCGATGGCGTCGAGGTCCCAGCCGTCGGGGGTCATCGCCACGGGGACCGTTCGGATCCCGCGGGTCACCATGGAGGCGAGTGCGCCGTGGTAGGTGGGTTGTTCGACGAGCACCCGGTCACCGGGCTGGGTGTAGGTGGCCATGATCAGGCCGATCGCGTGTAACGCGCCCGTGGTCACCATGATCTCGTCGGGATCCGTGGGAAGCCCTCGCGCGCAGTATCTTTCGGCGATTGCCGTGCGCAGGGGCAGCACACCGGTCATCTCGATCCCGATGCCGCACAGGTACGGGGTGACCTCGTGTGCCGCTTCGGCGAACGCCTGCGATACGGCGGCGAAGGGGGCGGGCAGGGTGGCGGCGGCGAGATTGACCGAAGCGGGTTCGGTGAAGCCGGGGACGACGGTGGGTGTCACGGGCAGGGCGGTCGTGCTGCGAGCGCCCCGACGTCCGTTGAGGTAGCCGTCGTCGCGCATCTGCGTGTACGCGGCGGTGACGGTGGTACGCGAGACCCGCAGTGCGTCGGCGAGTGCGCGCTCGCTGGGCAACTGGGCGCCGACCGGCAACCGGCCGTCGACGATGAGCATGCGCAGGCCATCGGAGAGTCCCTGGTAGGCGGGACCGCTGTTACTGGACGTGCGCCAGTTGCCCAACTCGCGTGCGAGCAGGTCCACATCGAGCCTGCGTCCGGCCAGTTCGTTCAACATTGATGCCAGTTTGCCGTAACTGGCTATTGATGACAAGGGTCTGTGCAGGCCAATATCGAGTCATGGCACAGAAGTGGACCTCCCGGATGACTCGCAAGGCGAGCAAGCTGCGCGTCTTCCGCAACTCACCCCGCATCGGCGACTTCGTCGCGGAGGACTCGGACTCGCGCCGGATCCGCATCGAGCTCGACGCCATCCGCGCCCGATTCC
>JAOPVF010000254.1 GCA_025963195.1 Mycobacterium sp.
AGCTCCTCGACGCGGTGGCGCAGTTGGTCGTCCGACGGAAGGAAGTTGGGGCCGTTGATCACTGCGATGTTGCGGACCTCGAAGGCGAGCTTGTCCTCCGTCGGGGCGTCCTTGGCCGGGGGATCGAGGGCCAGCTTGATCACCCGCCACCGCGGCAGCGCCGACAACGGCTTGCCCGAACTCGTCATCAACAGCGCCAGCGAGCTGACCCGCCCCGGATGACTGCCCGCCAGGATCTGGGCGATCATCCCGCCCATCGATGCACCGACCACGTGCGCCCGCTCGATCCGAAGATGGTCGAGCAGCGCGCGAGCGTCTTCGGCCATGTCGACGAGCGTGTACGGAACCGGGCTGCGCCGCCCAAGCGCGTACCGGACGACGCGGGTGTACACCGACCCGTCGGCCATCTGCCCCGACAACTTCGTCGAAAGGCCGATGTCGCGGTGGTCGAACCGGATCACCCGGAACCCGCGCTGCAGCAGCAACTCGCAGAAGCCGTTGGGCCACATGGGGAGTTGGGCTCCGACGCCCATGATGAGCAGGACGGCCGGGTCGGCGGGGTCGCCGAGGTCTTCATAGAAGATCTCGACTCCCTCGCCGGTGACCGCCGTTCCGCTCCGGGTTTGCATCACCCCTGTCTACACCGTGGCCGGCTTCCAGGGCTTGACCCAGTCGGTCTCCTCCCAGCCTTCGACGCCGGCGATCAGGTCGTAAAGCGTTGCACCATCGATGGACTCGCGGATGATGTCTGCCTGACCGGCATGCCGGGCCAGCTCATTGATCAGATGGTGGATCACCCAGCGCACGGTCCAGTTGTCGATGTCCTTGGGAAACCACGGCACGTCCTGCGGCACCGGCACCGGCGTGTCCAGGTCGGCTGCGTCCAAGATGCGTAGCGTCTCGGCGTTCTGTGCATTGAACGCGTCCAGCAGTTGCGCCACGGTTTCGTCTTCGCCCATGACGTACTCGTCGTGATACTCGGCGACGATCTCCTCGAACGGTCTGGTGTCCTTGGGTGGAAACGCCGGCGCCGCCACGACCCGTTCCATCCACCCCCGTTGCACGCCGGTGGCGTGCTTGATCAGCCCGCCGATCGACAACGCGCTCACCGTCGGCTTGGCGCGGGCCTGATCATCGGTGAGGCCGAACGCCAGGGCTGGGTATGAGCTTTGGTGGTACTCGACGAATACCCGCAGGGCGTCACGCTCGTCGCCGACGATGGGGGCTTGTCCTGGCATTCTCAGTTCTCCTCGTCGTTGGTGGTGGTGTGGACGTAAAGGTCTCGTAGTAACGAGATTTCGGCGCCGTGATGGATGACTTCACGATTGATGTGCAGGACCAGGTCGAGCATCGGCTTGTCGGCCCACGGTCCCTCGGCCGGCCCGATCGGCTTCGCGAGGTCCTCGGAGCTCAGCCGCTGCACGCCCGACATCCAGTCGGCGTAGGCACTGTCGAGTTGGCGTAGGGCGGTCGCGGCGTCACCCGCGTACTTCCACGTCTCGTAGTCGGCTGGCGGACCGTCGAAGTGCGAGTGAGCGCGCACCGCCAAGACACCAACGATGACGTGCGCCAACCGCCAGGCGATCGTGGTGACCGGTGCTGGCGTCGGAGGCGGGAACTCGAAGTCGATGGTTCCGTCGGGGTGCAAGGTCCAGCAGTCGGGGACCGGCTGCCAGAAGTACTCGTCGTCGGTGAGGCCGTCGAGGCGCGGACGCAACTGATTGCGCCAGTGCCACTCGAGCTGATCGGACAGTTGAGTGGTCAGGTGGGCTGTCGTCGTACTCATGAAGATGAGCATGTCATCCATATAGGACAGAAACGGTCCTAAGAATGCGGCAGACTCTTGGCATGTCCGAAACGACCGGCCGGGTGCTCCAGCTGCTGGGTCTGTTGCAGGGGCGACGGGTGTGGACGGGCGAGGAACTGGCGGACCGGCTCGGCGTCACCACCCGCAGCGTGCGCCGCGACGTCGAGCGCCTGCGCGACCTTGGCTATCCCGTGCACGCCAGCAAGGGGCACGGTGGCGGATATCAGCTGGGCGCCGGTGCGGCGCTTCCGCCGCTGCTGCTGGATCCCGACGAGGCCGTCGCCATGGCCGTGTGCCTGCGGTTGGCGGCAGGAGGCAGCATCGCCGGTGTGGGCGAGTCGGCGCTGCGGGCACTGTCCAAGCTCGACCAGGTGATGCCCGCGCGGCTGCGGTCGCAGGTGTCGGCGGTGCACGACACCACCGTGACGTTGACGTCCAACCACTCCGACTCGCCGGTGGAGCCCGACGTGCTGATGACGCTGGCGCGCGCCAGTCGTGACCACGAGCACGTCAACGCCGGCTACGTCGACATCCGCGGCACCGCGACGCAGCGCCGGCTCGAGCCCTATCAGCTGGTCACCACCGGTCGCCGCTGGTACCTGATGGCCTACGACCGCGACCGCGAGGACTGGCGCAGCCTGCGGTTGGACCGGATGGCCGACGTGCGGGCGCTCGGCAGCACGTTCAGCCCGCGCGAGGCGCCGGACGCCGCCACCTACGTGCGGCGGTCGATCTCGTCATCGCCGTATCGGTACACGGCGCGAGTCCGGTACCACGCGCCTCAGGACCAGATCGCGCAGGTGTTCTCGCCGACATCGGTCGAGATCGAGCCCGACGGAGCGGACGCGTGCATCGTCACCACGGGAGCCGACGATTCCGAGCGAATGGTGCTGTACCTGGGCATGCCGGGATACGACTTCGAGGTCCTCTCACCACCCGAGGTGGTCGAAGCCCTCCGTACCGTCGCAGACCGTCTCCGCCGCGCTGGGGCGGAGGCATAGCGTGCGGCCGATCAGCGTCGCGGTCCAAGGAGACGCCGCGGTTTCCGCCTGGTACGGCGGTCCGCTGCCGACGCATGCCAGCGCAGGCGCAGCAGAAGCACGCGCCGGTGGCCCTCGAACGACAGCGACAGCGGGTCGCGCCACGCAGGCGCTCCCCTCGGGGGTCTCAGGTCGTCATTCACAATGACTCCACTGTGACACATCTTCTGGGTATCGGCAGCCGACGCCCGGGGACGCCCGACTGTCGGTGAAATGAATTGCTGCCCAATGACACCGATACGAACGTTGACACGAGTTCAACACGAATTCGCCTTCGCGGCGGCGTCTGGCGAACGTACAGTGCGGACATGCCGGTCGAGCTGATCTTCGCGGAGTCGACGGAGCTGTTCACCGGACCGCCGGATGAGCCGCGCCAGGTGGTAAGGGTTTCCTACGCCGGATGCATGGAGCCGACGGCCGTTCTGGTGCTCGGCGACGGCCTCCAAACCGTCGATGCCCCTGTCACCGCGCCGGGTGACGGCACCGTCGAGGTCTCGGTGCGGGTGTCCGGTGGTGCCGTTGGTGAGCGACGCCGCGCACGGGCCATCACCACGGACGCCGAGCTCGCCTTCGACTTCACCGTCGCCGAACCCGGCTGGACGATGTTCATGATCAGCCACTTCCACTACGACCCGGTGTGGTGGAACACCCAGGCCGCTTACACCAGCGTGTGGACCGAGGACCCACCCGGTCGGTGCCGCCAGACCAACGGTTTCGACCTTGTCCATGCGCACCTCGAAATGGCCAGGAGGGCAACCGAATACAAGTTCGTCCTGGCCGAGGTCGACTACCTCAAGCCGTACTGGGACACCCACCCACGCGACCGTGCCGATCTGAAGCTGCTGATCGCAGAGGGTCGCATCGAGATCATGGGCGGCACCTACAACGAACCCAACACCAACCTCACCAGCCCCGAGACCGCGATCCGGAACTTCGTGCACGGATCCGGCTTTCAGCGTGACGTCATGGGTGCCGATCCGGCGACCGCCTGGCAACTGGACGTGTTCGGGCACGATCCGCAGTTTCCGGGAATGGCGGCCGACGCCGGGTTGACGTCCAGTTCGTGGGCCAGGGGGCCACACCACCAGTGGGGCCCGATGGCGGGCGGTGGCGATCCCGAACGAATGCAGTTCGCCAGCGAGTTCGAATGGATGGCGCCATCGGGTCGCGGCCTGCTCACGCACTACATGCCCGCCCACTACGCGGCGGGGTGGTGGATGGATTCCTCGTCGTCACTGGCCGAGGCGGAGGCGGCGACCTACGACCTGTTCTCGGGATTGAAGCGAGTCGCGTTGACCCGCAACGTGCTTCTGCCCGTCGGTACCGACTACACCCCGCCGAACAAGTGGGTCACCGAGATCCACCGCGATTGGAACGCGCGCTACACCTGGCCGCGGTTCCTCTGTGCGTTGCCCAGCGAGTTCTTCGCCGCGGTGCGGGCCGAACTCGACCAGCGAGGCGGCACGCCGTCGCCGCAGACCCGCGACATGAACCCGATCTACACCGGCTGCCACGTTTCCTACATCGACACCAAGCAAGCCAACCGCGCGGCCGAACACGCCGTCCTGGAGGCCGAACGGTTCGCGGTCTTCGCGGGGCTCCTCGGCGGCGCCACGTATCCCCATGCGGCGCTGGCCAAGGCGTGGGTGCAGCTGGCCTATGGTGCGCACCACGACGCCATCACGGGCTCGGAATCCGACCAGGTCTACCTCGACCTCCTGACCGGATGGCGCGACGCGTGGGAGCTGGGGCGAACCGCCCGCGACAACGCGCTGTCCCTGCTGTCGAGCGCCGTCGACGGTTGGGCCGTGGTGTGGAACCCGTTGGTGCACAACCGGACCGATATCGTCACCGTCCGGCTCGACGAGCCGTTGCGTGGCACCGTCGTCGACGCCGACGGCAACGCGGTGCCAACGCTGATCGAACACGACGGACACTCGGTCAGCTGGCTGGCGCCTGACGTGCCGTCGCTTGGGTGGCGGGCCTACCGGCTCGGCGACGGAGCCGCGGCAGGCTGGGAGCCGTTGGACGGCAACGAGATCGGCAACCAGACGTACCGGCTGCGCGTCGACCCCGCCCGTGGCGGCGGAGTGACCTCGCTGAAGGCGGTGGGCAAGCAGCTGATCGCCGATGGCCGCGTCGGCAACGAGTTGGCGGTCTACGACGAATACTCGGCGCACCCGCAAGCCGGCGAAGGGCCGTGGCATCTCCTGCCGTCCGGGCCGGTGGTCTGCTCGTCGGCCTACCCCGCCGACGTCCACGCCCAGCGCAGCGCGCTCGGCGAGCGGCTCGTGGTCAGCGGCCGGATCGACGGTCTGCTGCGCTACACCCAGACCATCACGCTGTGGCACGGCGTCGACCGCGTCGAGTGCCGCACCACCATCGACGAATTCACCGGAACGGACCGGCTGCTCCGGCTGCGCTGGCCATGCCCGGTGCCCGGCGCGATGCCCGTCAGCGAAGTGGGCGACGCGGTCATCGGCCGCGGATTCGGCCTGATGCACGACCACGATCCGGCACACGCCGTCGACTCGGCACGGTACCCGTCCACCCTGGACAATCCCGCCTTCGGCTGGTTCGGGGTGTCGTCGGCCGTACGCGTCCGGGTGGGAAGCGCGCACGCGAGGAGCAAGGACGACCTACGCACCCGTGCCGTCTCGGTGGCCGAGGTGGTCTCGCCGAACCAGGATGCCGCGACTCGCGACCTGATGGTCGCCCTAGTTCGCGCCGGTGTCACGGCGACCTGCAGCAGCGCGGACAAGCCGAGGTACGGCGACCTGACCGTCGACTCGAATCTGCCCGACACCCGCATCGCCTTGGGCGGACCGGACGAGAACGCCTTCACCGCAGCGCTTCTCGCCGCCGCCGACGTTGCCTACACCGAGGAACTCCGCAGACAGCTCGAGAACAACGGCGTCGCACGGGTCTGGGTACCGGCCGACGCCCCACTCGCTCGACGCTGGGTGCCCGGCGCCGACCTGCGCGGCGCGCGCGCCCTGCCCGTCCTCGTCGTCGCGGGCCGCGACGGAATCGAGTCGGCCGTCGCGGCGCTCGTCGACGACCTTGCCGACGCCGAGGTGACCGTCGACCAGGACGTGCCAAGCGGGATCGATGGCTTCGATGCGCGCACCGTGGCCGTGCTCAACCGCGGCGTGCCGAGCTTCGCCGTCGACACCGACGGCACGCTGCACACGTCCCTCATGCGGTCATGCACGGGATGGCCGTCGGGGACGTGGATCGACCCGCCCCGACGCACCGCACCGGATGGATCCAACTTCCAGCTGCAGCACTGGACGCACGCGTTCGACTACGCCGTCGTGGCCGCCGACGGCGACTGGCGCGACGCAGGCATGCCCGCCAGCAGCGCGGAGTTCGGCCAACCACTGCTCGGAGTCGTCGGCACCGCATCGTCGGCCGGTGGACTGCCCGAGTGGGGGTCGCTTCTGGAGGTCGAGCCCGCGGGGAGCGTCGCGCTCGGTGCGCTGAAG
>JAOPVF010000148.1 GCA_025963195.1 Mycobacterium sp.
ATTCCGGTTGGGGTCGGCCCGCGGCGTGCGGGTCGTCGGTGCGTCGGGCACCGCCTTTGCACCTGCTGCCGGGCCCGCGTCCGTTGGTGCCTTGAAGCGGGTGGTGGGCGCTTCGCCCGCCTTTGCAGGAGGCGAGGTGGGAATCCGGGTGGTTCCCGCCGTCGACGGCGGGAGGGCCCGCGGGGGAGCGGGCGGGCGGCCAGGGCCAGTGGGGCCACCGGGCCGCGGAATTCCGCCATCCGGATGCCCTGGATCGTGCGGCGGCCGCGGTCGAACGGGCGCGCCCGCTCCGACCAGTGCGTCCTCGGGCTCGTGGAAGGTGGGACGTTTGCGCTCGTCGGGCAGCTCGAGCTCCCCGAGGCCGATGCGCTCCTGAATGCGCTTCATCCACTGCGGTGCCCACCAGCAGTCGTCGCCGAGCATCTTCATGACCGCGGGGACGAGGAACATCCGGATGACGGTAGCGTCGAGCAGCAGCGCCGCGATCAGGCCGAAGGCCAGGTACTTCATCATCACCAGGTCGGAGAAGGCGAACGCGCCTGCCACCACGATGAGAACCAACGCGGCCGCCGTGATGATGCGCCCCGTGGTGGCGGTGCCGATCCGGATGGCCTCGGCGGTGGACATGCCGCGGGCGCGGGCCTCCACCATGCGGGACACCAGGAACACCTCGTAGTCCGTCGAAAGGCCATAGATCACCGCGATGATCAGTCCGATCACGGGTGCGGTTAGCGGTGTGGCCGTGAAGTTCAGCAGGCCCGACCCGTGCCCATCGACGAATATCCAGGTCAGGATGCCCATCGTCGAGCCGAGAGTGAGTGCGCTCATAACCGCGGCCTTGATCGGTAGCACCAGCGATCCGAATGCCAGGAACATCAACAGCGTCGTGGTGCTGATCAGGATGAGCACCATCAGCGGCCCCTTGTCGAGCAAGCTGTGGATACTGTCCTGTTCCAGCGCCGGGGTTCCGCCAACCCAGATGGTCACCCCCTTGGGCGGCTGGATGGCACGTAGCGCGTCGATCTTCTTCGGGGCGTCGTTGCGGACCTGCAATCCGTTCTGGATGACGGTGACCTTCGGGTCCTTGGTGCCCTCGTCGGTGGCGTGACGGGGCGTCCAGTCCCCGGTGAAACCGGATATCGCGTCGGCTTGCTGGCTGATCTGTTCGACCTGCGCCGGTGTGGCGTCCTGGATGACCAGAGTCATCTGTTCGGTGCGGAAGCCGGGGAAGGTCTTGTCGAAGTCTTCCTGCGCCATGCGCACGGAATTCGTTGGGGGCAGGTACTTTTCGCTGAAGCCGCCGAGCGACAACTTGCCAAGCGGAATGATCAACAAGATCATGATGATGACGATCGGTGCGGCGAACATGACCGGTCGTTTCATCACGACGTTGACGAGCTTGCCCCAGAAGCCCTTCTCGACCTGCTCGCGCGTCTGGGTCTTCTGGAGCTTGTTCGCCAGCCACTCCAGGTAGATCCGCATCGGCTTCCAGTTGCGGAAGAACGGCACCCGCAGAAGCGTCCGCACGCCGAGTGCATCGACGTTGGGGCCGAGGATGCCCAGCAACGCGGGCAGCACGGTGATCGACAGGATCGCGGCAAGCAACACCGATGCGATGCCCGCATAGGTGAGCGACTTCAGGAAGCCCTGCGGGAATAGCAGTAGGCCCGCCAGCGACGCCACGATCAAGACCGCGGAGAAGGTCACGGTCCGGCCTGCCGTCATTACGGTGCGCCGCACTGCTGTCTCCGTGTCGTAGCCCTCGGCGAGTTCCTCACGGAACCGGCTCACCACGAACAGGCCGTAGTCGATCGCGATGCCGAGACCGATCAGGGTGACCACCGGCTGGGCGAAGAAGTGCACGGGGGCGAACAGCGATATCAGCCGCATGATGCCCAGCGCACCGAGGATCGACAACCCGCCGACCAAACCCGGCAGACAGGCCGCGACCACGCCGCCGAACACGAAGAACAACACCACGCAGACGAGCGGCAGTGCCAGTACCTCGGCGCGTTGCTGGTCCTTGCCGATGGTGCCGGTCAGCTCGCTGGCCACCGGCTGCAGCCCGGCGAGCTCGACCTTGCCGTCGTCCATCTTCTGCAGATCGGGCTGGACGATCTTGAAATTGTTCAGAATTTCGTCGTCGTCGTCACCCTTCAGGGGCATCGTGACGAAGGTTCGGGTCTTGTCGTCGGTGGCGAGCTTGCGGACGGCCTCGGCGTTGGGCGCCTTCAGGTAGCCGGCCCACGGCAGCATCTGGTCGGGGTGGTCGGCGACGTTCTTGTCGAGTTCACCGACGATCTTCTTGGACCACTCCGGGTCGTCGACGGTCTTGCCATCGGGAGCGGTGAACACCGCCACGATGTGGCTGGACCTATCGCGGCCGTAGACTTCGTCGGCCAGCACCGATGCCTTCACGGACTCGCTGCCGTCGTCGTAGAAGCCGCTCTGGGTCACGTGCTTGCCGAGGCTTGCCCCGAACACGCCGGCGCCGAGGCAGAGGCTTACCATGACGCCGATCACTATGAATCGGTATCGGTAGACCATCCGACCCCACCAGGCGAACACGTCAGCTCCTAACTGATCTTCTTCAAGTCTTTCGGCCTGCGTGCTTCAGTTGTCAGACGCGCGAGGTCAGTAGCGACGACAGCGGCCGGAACGGCTGCAGCCAAGCGCCCTGCTCGGGCAGCGAATCAAGGCCGATTCGCGGTAACGGCTCCCTGAAGACACCAGGAATGTCTTCGAGGTCGACGAACTCCAGGTGATCCGACGCTAATGCCCAACTCGCGTGTTCGCGAAATCCGAGAACGTGCACGCCGACCCCGTCGCGGGCCAACTCCTCGAGCGGCAGCCGGAAGGCCTGCCCATCCGCGGACGCCACGTAGACGCTGGCCAGACCCTCGCTGCGGCGCAACGCGATGTGGTCGAGCATGTCGCTATCCACGTCGCTGTCGTCGTCGATCTTGGGTTTGGCGAACACCGCGAAGCCGACGTTGCGCAGTGCCTCCACCCACGGACGCACGACGTCGGCGTTGCCTGCCGCGATGTTGGTGAAGACCGTGGCCTCCGGCTCGAGCGTGACCTGCGGATCCTCGGACGCGCGGGCCGCCGACAGATCGGCGGTTTGAGACAGAAGCCAGCGGCCGAGGGCGTCGAACCGGGGGCGGTGCGCGGCCGTCGGCCTGCCGCCGAGGATGGAGCCGAGGCCCATGTCGAGGTTGGGGGCGTCCCAGACCAGGAGCACGCGCTGCGGCGCTGCTACCGGCGGGGCAGGCGACTCGGGGATCTGGCCAAGGGTATCGATCTCTTCGGTCACGCTCATCGCGCCTTCTCCCAGAGGAATTCGGTGACGGCACTGCCGACGTGCTGGGCCTTTGCCTCGTACTTGGTGACGGGGCGGCTGACCGAGATCGGCAGATCGCCGGCGTCGGGGGTCACCCTGCGCAGCAGGGGTTCCGCGTCGCCCACCTCGGCGATCTGTTCGGCGTACCCGGCGTGATCGGTGGCGGCGTGCAGCACGCCTCCTGGCCGGAGCCGGTCGGCGATCAATGCGACCGTCGACGGCTGCAGCAGCCGGCGCTTGTGGTGGCGTGCCTTGGGCCACGGATCCGGAAAGAACACCCGCACGCCGGTCAGCGACCCAGGGGTGAGCATGTGCTCCAGCACGTCGATGCCGTCGCCGCGGATCAGCCGCACGTTGGTCAGGCCCGCCCGATCGACACCGCTGAGCAGCTGGGCGAGCCCGCGCCGGTAGACCTCAACGGCCACGACGTCGAGATGGGGTTCGGCCGCGGCCATCGCCAGGGTCGAGATTCCGGCGCCGCAGCCGATCTCCAGCACGACGGGTGCGGACCTGCCGAACCACACCTCGGTGTCCAACGTGCCGGTTGGCCGTCCGTCCGAGTCCCGAGGCTGCATGCCGAGGTCTGGCCAGCGGCGTTCCCAGGTCTCCTGCTGACTGCCCGAGAGCGCCGAACGCCGTGACCGGAAACTGGTGATGCGAGGGTAGGGGTGCGCGGAGATCCCGGCCGCTTCGAGAGCGGCCTCCTCGCGCTGGGCATGCATCCGTCCATAGTCGCTCATCGGGGCCGGTGGACCCGCATCGTGGTACGGATTGATACCCAACAGTTGCCTTCCGTCCGCGGGATCGGGCACCCCGAAATCTCCGCGTTAGACGGTGTCGGCAAGATGCGACGATGGCCTGGGGGTGAACAGTGTGATTCCGAGGTCGCCATGCGACGTTCCGAGCGCCTTCGAAGAACACCTGACTCGGTTCGCTGAGGGCGCCGCGACGCCAGGATTGGCGCCGATCATCGGCCGTCTTCGCCGCAGGATCGGGGTTGCGGTGCTGGGCCGCACCGGGGTGGGCCGTGACACGGTGGCCGCTGCCCTGCGGCACCACGGCGTCGCCGTCACCGTCGATCCCGCTGCCGCCGACGCCCGGGTGCTGGTGATCGCGGAAGCACTCAAACCGGAGGAGTTGGCGTTGGCGGTGACCGGCCCGCCCACACTCATCGTGCTGAACAAGGCCGATCTGACCGGATCGCGGTCCGGCGGTGCGCTGCCCAACGCTCACCGCAGGGCGGCCGACGTGCAACGGTGCACGGGGATGCCGACCGTCGCCATGGTCGGTCTGCTGGCCGCTACAGGGCTCGGCGACGACCTCGTCGACGCGCTGCGCACATTGGTACGCACGCCAGCCGATCTCGGGTCCGTCGACGCCTTCATCCATGGTGATCACCCCGTCGGGCGCAGCGTCCGAACACGTCTGCTCGAGCGGCTGGACCGGTTCGGTATCGCGCACGCCGTGCTGGCGCTTGCCCGCGGCGACGACCCGGCCACGCTGCCGGTCCTGCTGCAGCGGCTGAGCAACGTCGACGCCGTCCTTGCCGGACTCCGCGCGCGCACCGCCCAGGTCCGCTATCGACGACTGCGTGAGGCGTTGGCCGAGATGCATTCGCTGGCAATCGAATTGGATGACGAAGGCTTGTTCGGACTGCTGAATTCCGATGCCGCCGTGCTTGCCACGATGACCGCGGCCGTCGCCGTCGTCGAGGCCGAAGGCATCCGAGTCGACCCACGTGATGACCCCGACGCGCACTGCCGCCGCGCCGCGCAGTGGCGGCGCTACGGCGGCGGACCCGTCAACGCGCTGCACCGCAATTGCAGCGCCGACATCACCCGTGGATCGCTGCGACTGCTGGACGGTCATCGGTGAGAGAGCCGCGCGGCACCATCGAGGTGGTGGGACCGCCGTCGGCAGGCGCGTCCAGCCTCGCAGCGGTGCTCGCCGAGCGGCTGCCCGATCACGCGATCGTCGAGTCGGCTGGATCGACTACACCGGATGCGGTCGTCGTTGTCGCCTCGGCGGTAGCACCGCTGGCCGGCTCCGACGTGGACCTGATCGAGCGGGCCGCGGCACGCACCGACCTGGTGATCGCGACGGTGTCCAAGATCGACGCGCACCGGGGATGGCGTGACGTGCTGGCCGCCGACCGTGCGCTCCTGGCCCGCCGCGACGACCGCTACCGGCAGGTGCCGTGGATTGGCGTGGCCGCGGCCCCCGATCTCGGTGAGCCCGACGTGGACGAGTTGGTCCGAGCACTGGTCGCCTGCCTTGCCGAGCCGGATCGGTTGCCTCGCGCGCGTCGGTCGTCGAGGTCGGCGGACGCTCTCGCCGTTCGCGCCGGAATCCAGCGTGCCCGCCTGACGCTGCTCTACTTCGTGCGGAGACGCTGTGCGGAGATCGCCGCCGACCTGAGGGCGAAGGCGGCCGAACTGCCGCGCGGCGGGCAGGCGTGGTTCGACGACGAGGTGCGCGACGCGGTGGCCGACTTCGCCGCGGAGCTGGACGTGGCGATGGATGAAGCCATCGACGAGGTCGCGCCGACGCCGCCAAGACGGTCGGCCGGACCGACACCGCAGCTGCCCCTGCCACGACCGTCGTCGCGTCGGCTGGAGAACCGGCTCATGCTGGTGCTCGGTGGCGGCTTCGGCCTCGGGGTGGCGCTGACGCTCGGCCGTTTGGCGACTGCGCTGGGGCCTGGTTCGGATCTGATCGGACTGATCGTCGGTGGCGTGGTCGGGTTGCTGCTGACGATCTGGGTGGTCGGCATCCGCGGCGTGCTGCACGAGCGGGCGCTGATGGACAGGTGGGTCGGCGACGTCATGGCCGCGGTGCGCAACGACGCAGAGGTGGCGGTCGCGCGCCGGTTGCTGGACGCCGAGATGGCGTTCGCGGGGCGATATAGTCCGCGCGGATTCAGGGCAAATCACGGGAGAACGCGAATATGGACATCTGAATCGTTCCTGTGAGCGATCGGACATAAGCTCGATTCTCCACGGGTATGTCACCCGCGTTAACCTCTAGTAAATGGGATGACCGTGACCGCCACCAGGAGAATTCGATGACTTCAGCGACCATTCCGGGCCTGGATACGGCGCCGACCAAGCACGCGGGCCTCCTTGCCTGGGTTCAAGAGATCGCCGAGCTGACCCAGCCCGACCGGGTGGCGTTTGCCGACGGTTCCGAGGAGGAGTACGAGCGGCTGACCGCTCAGCTCGTCGAGGCGGGAACCTTCCAGCGCCTCAACCCCGAGAAGCAGCCGAACTCGTACCTCGCGCTCTCCGATCCGTCCGACGTCGCACGCGTCGAGTCACGCACCTTCATCTGTTCGCAGCGCGAGATCGACGCCGGCCCGACCAACAACTGGATGGACCCCGCCGAGATGCGGGGCCTCATGACCGACCTGTACCGCGGGTGCATGCGTGGCCGCACGCTGTGGGTGGTGCCCTTCTGCATGGGCCCCCTCGACGCCGATGACCCCAAGCTGGGTGTCGAGATCACCGACTCCGAGTACGTCGTGGTGTCGATGCGCACGATGACGAGGATGGGCAAGGGCGCGCTGGACAAGATGGGCGAGGACGGCTTCTTCGTCAAGGCGCTGCATTCGCTGGGCGCACCGCTGGAGGAGGGCCAGGCCGACGTGCCATGGCCGTGCAACGACACCAAGTACATCACCCATTTCCCGGAGACCCGCGAGATCTGGAGCTACGGCTCGGGTTACGGCGGCAACGCGCTGCTCGGCAAGAAGTGCTACTCGCTGCGCATCGCGTCGGCCATGGCCCACGACGAGGGCTGGCTCGCCGAGCACATGCTGATCCTCAAGTTGATCAGCCCGGAGAACAAGGCGTACTTCATCGCCGCGGCGTTCCCGTCGGCATGCGGCAAGACCAACCTCGCGATGCTGCAGCCCACGATTCCCGGCTGGCGCGCCGAGACCGTCGGCGACGACATCGCATGGATGCGCTTCGGCAAGGACGGCCGGCTTTACGCCGTCAACCCCGAGTTCGGCTTCTTCGGCGTCGCGCCCGGTACCAACTGGGACTCCAACCCCAACGCCATGAAGACCATCGCGGCTGGCAACACCGTCTTCACCAACGTCGCCAAGACCGACGACGGTGACGTCTGGTGGGAGGGCCTCGAAGGCGATCCGGATCATCTGATCGACTGGAAGGGTCACGACTGGTACCGCGAATCGGAGGACAAGGCGGCGCACCCGAACTCGCGCTACTGCACCCCGATCTCGCAGTGCCCGACGCTGGCGCCCGAGTGGGACGACCCGCAGGGCGTGCCGATCTCCGCGATCCTGTTCGGCGGCCGCCGCAAGACGACCGTTCCGCTGATCACCCAAGCCCGCGACTGGCAGCACGGCGTCTTCATCGGCGCCACGCTCGGCTCCGAGCAGACCGCCGCCGCGGAGGGCAAGGTCGGCACCATCCGGCGCGACCCGATGGCGATGCTTCCGTTCCTCGGCTACAACGTCGGTGACTACTTCCAGCACTGGATCGACATCGGCAAGAACGCCGACGAGTCCAAGATGCCCGCGGTGTTCTTCGTCAACTGGTTCCGCCGTGGCGACGACGGCCGCTTCCTGTGGCCGGGCTTCGGCGAGAACAGCCGGGTACTGAAGTGGGCCATCGAGCGCATCGAGCACCAGGCCGATGGCAAGACCACGCCCATCGGCATCGTGCCGACCGCCGCCGACCTGGACCTGTCCGGGCTCGACGTGACGGCCGACGACGTCGACGAGGCGCTCGCGGTGAACGCCGAGGAGTGGCGCAAGGAACTGCCGCAGATCGAGGAGTGGTTCGAGTTCGTCGGCGAGAAGCTCCCGACCGGCATCAAGGACGAGTTCGACGCCTTGAAGACCCGCCTGGCCGAAAGCGACTGAGCGCCAACAAATCTCCGAGAAGCCCCGCGACCCAGTCGGTCGCGGGGCTTCTCTTTGTGCACCGCCAGCGGGGCTTCACCCGCGAGTGTGAATGTCACGACGTTGCGGGCCGGATTTCGTCGTCAGGTTCACACTCGCGCGGGTGTCAGCACACCCGTTCGAGGTTAGCCACAACCGAGGATTCGAGCTTACGAACTAATTGTTTACTCGCGATGAGCAGCAAATTCAGCGGCATCGACCGGAATACTTGGTAGTTCAGCTACGTTGCTGCCGGCAGCGATGGCGCGGTATGGTCGTCGCAGCGAAGGGGAGTAGTTCCTGACCGCCGCACCCGCGGTGAGAAGAGGATGGTCGACACGCTGGCGGCGGTAGCCGCCCGGTCATCCACCGGTTGCCAATCCGGCGAGCGAGACCTTCGGCCGACACATTCGTTGTCGACCCGAAGTCTCGGCGCGCGTTCGAACGAGACCGGGTCGCAGAACCGAAGGACCCAGATGGCCCTCAGCATTGGCGTGCCCGTCCGGACCCACGCGCAGACGCTGCTCCGATCCGTGCTCGTCACGATGGTCTTCATCGTGCCCGCACTGGTCGTCCGATTCGCAGGTGTGCACCCGAATCCCGTTGTCGCCCTGGTGATCTATGGCAGCGCGGTGGTTGCGGCCAGTTTCGTCCTGGCGTGGGCCGCCGAGGCGGCCCAGATCGACGTCTCCGGCGGATTGGCGATCGCGGTCCTGGCGTTGATCGCCGTGCTGCCCGAATACGCCGTTGACCTGTACTACGCGTACACGGCCGGTGGCAACGCCGAATACACGCAGTACGCAGCCGCGAACATGACGGGATCGAACCGGCTGCTGATGGGCATCGGCTGGCCGGTCGTCGTCCTGGTCAGCCTCGCGGTCGCCCGCAAGGTGACCGGCAAGAAGACGAGTGGGCTGGCGCTCGAGCCGGGTAACCGCGTCGAACTGGGCTTCCTTCTGGTCGCGGGCGTCGTTGCCTTCGTCATCCCCGCCAGCGGTCGGATTCACATCGTCCTCGGCATCGCCCTGCTGGCCTGGTTCGGGTTCTACCTCTACAAGCTGACCCGCGGAGGCGTCGAAGAGCCCGAACTGATCGGCACCGCCGCCGCCATCGGCAACCTGCCCGACCGGGCCCGTCGCACGGCAGTGATCGCGATGTTCATCACCGCCGCCGCCGTCATCCTGGTCTGTGCGGAGCCATTCGCCCAGAGCCTCATCGGGGCGGGCACCGAGCTCGGCATCGACAAGTTCCTGCTGGTGCAGTGGTTGGCTCCGCTGGCGTCGGAGGCGCCCGAGTTCATCATCGCGATCATCTTCGCCACCCGGGGTAAGGGCACGGCGGCCATTGCAACGCTGATCTCCTCCAAGGTGAACCAGTGGACGCTCCTGATGGGCTCGCTGCCCATCGCCTACATGGCAGGCGGCGGCGGGTCGGCGCTCGTTCTCGATGGCAGGCAGATCGAGGAGGTGCTGCTGACCGCGACGCAGACGATGATGGGCATCGCGTTGATCCTGTCGCTGAGATTCCACCGGTACACAGCATGGGCTCTGCTGGCGCTGTTCGTCGTGCAGTTCCCGATCACGTCGACCGAGGGCAGGCTGATCCTCTGCGGTGTGTACGCCGCTCTCGCCGTGGTGGGCGTCGTCGTGAACCGCAACCACCTGTGGCCCACGCTGCGGGCTCCGTTCACCAGAGACGAACCCGCACAGGATGATTCGCCACCCGCCGTGGCGGAGGAGCTGGCGCCGGTCCGCAACTAGGACGGTCAGTGTCCGGTGTCGAATTCGATCAGCAGCGTGACCGGGCCGCTCATCCCCGTCATCGGTTTCTAGGACGCGGGTCCGGTGCGGTGCGCGTTGGGCATGCGCCGTGGCATGGCCTGTGGCCTCGCTACACGATCGGTTTCGCGGTGGTTCCTGGCCACTGATCGGACCCACTTGACACCTGTCAACTGGGGCCTCGTAAAGTGCTGCCCATGCAGATTCGCGAGCACCTGGGTACTGGGAAGCCGGCCGTCATCCTGTACCCGACGGGCACCGTCCTCACCTTCGATGGCTTGGAGGCCAGGGCCAACCGGCTGGCCCACTACTTCCGCGCGCACGGCCTGCGGGAGGGCGACGTCGTTGCGATTCTGATGGAGAACAACGAGCACATCCACGCGGCCATGTGGGCGGCGCGGCGAAGTGGGCTCTACTACGTGCCCATCAATACGCACCTCACCCCCGCCGAGGCCGCGTACATCATCGACAACAGCAATGCGAAGGGGATCATCGCCTCGGCAGCGCAGAGCAAGACGTGCGAGGGGTTGGCGAGCGAGCTACCCAATGGACTTCCCGGCGTACTGCTGATCGCCGACGGCGAGCTGGACGGCTGGACGCGCTATCCCGAATGCGTTGCGGATCGACCCGATACCCCCATCGACGACGAGTGGGAGGGTGATCTGCTGCAGTACTCGTCGGGTACCACCGGCCGACCGAAGGGCATCAAGCGGCCGCTGCAGCACGTCGCACCGTCCGAGGCGCCGGGCATGATGTCGGCGCTCGTCGGGTTCTGGTCGCACCCCGAGGCGGTCTACCTGAGTCCCGCTCCGCTCTATCACACCGCGCCGTCGGTGTGGTCGATGAGCATGCAGGCCGCGGGCCGAACGACGGTCGTGATGGAGAAATTCGACGCCGAGGGCTGTCTGGACGCCATCGCACGCCACCGCGTCACGCACGGGCAGTTCGTCCCTGCGATGTTCACCCGAATGCTGAAACTGCCTGAGGCCGTGCGTAAGTCGCATGACGTATCCAGCCTTGAGCGGGTGATCCATGCAGCCGCCCCGTGTCCGGTCGAGATCAAGAAGCAGATGATCGACTGGTGGGGGCCGATCGTCGACGAGTACTACGCGTCCTCGGAGGCCCACGGCTCAACACTGATCCTTGCCGAGGATTGGCTCACGCATCCTGGCTCGGTCGGCAAGGCGAGCATCGGCGGTGTGCACATCCTCGACGAGGACGGCAACGAGCTGCCGCGGGGGCAGGCCGGCGAGATCTACTTCGAGGGTGGTGTCTCCTTCGAGTACCTCAACGACCCGGAGAAGACGGCGTCGTCGAGAGACTCGAGGGGCTGGATGACGGTGGGGGACATCGGCTATCTCGACGAGGATGGGTTCCTGTACCTCACCGATCGCCGCCACCACATGATCATCTCCGGCGGGGTGAACATCTATCCGCAGGAGGCGGAGAACCTGCTCGTCACGCATCCGTTGGTGATGGACGCCGCGGTGTTCGGCGTTCCCGACGACGAGATGGGCCAGAGCGTGAAGGCGGCGGTGCAGACCGTCGACCCCGCAGACGCCACCGACGCGTTCGCCGAAGAACTTCTGGGATGGCTGCGGAATCGGCTGGCGCACTACAAGTGTCCGCGGTCGATCTCGTTCGAGGCGCAGCTCCCGCGCACCGACACGGGCAAGCTGTACAAGCAAGGTCTGATCGACAAGTATTCGGTCCCGGTCGGCTAAGCCCAATGCTCGCCGCCGACCCTAAGGGTCGCGCTTGTTGGCTATTCAGATTGCGCACAGGGTCGTGATCTCGCGGATTTCACGACCCTCACTGCAGCCAATCGAGTTATCGTCGAGTTCTGCCCGAGGGTCACGATCCATGCCGCGCAACAGCCCTGGCGCAGAAGTCGCCGCTTGTTCAGATGGGCCCTGGGGCTGAACCCACCTGCCATGATCACGAGGTGCACAGCCGACGGTTCTGGACGTGGTGAAGGTCGCCGATCTGCGGGCGGCGAGATCATCGCGGCCGGCGAGTCCCGCTGGCTGACCGCACTCGGACTTGAGCCATCGGTGCGCACCTGGTCGTCGTATCCCCACTAACTGGAGCGGCGCAGCGTCACCCGGTAGGTGTACTGCTCGGGCAGGAAGTGGCTGACCGCCAACTCCACGGGGGTGCCCGTGGCGTCCGCGTACAACCGGTCCACCCGCAACATCGAATGGCCGGGCGCGCAACCCACCGCGTCGGCCACCTCGCGGTCGGCGTCCCCGACGGTGATCGACTGTGCCGCTTCGACTATCGGAGCATCGAGGTGGGCTTCGGTGAGGCCGATGACGGTCGTGGTGCTGGCCGCGCCGTTGGCCATCTCGGGAGCATCGAGGACACGCCGAGCCACCGAGTCCGGCAGGTGTACCCGGGTGTGCACGAACGGCACACCGTCGTGACAGCGCCGGAACACCACCGTGTAGACGACGTCCTCGACGAGGCGCAGTCGGCTGGCGGCCTCGACGTCGACGCGGCGGCGCAAGCCAGACAGCACCTCCATGGTGGTGTCGTCGGACAGGCTCATCAGGTCCTCGATCGACCCGAGCTGACGCAGGTAGCGCGTGCCGGAGTCGCTGGCGTAGGTGCCGCGCCCTGGCACCCGGTACACCAGCCCGTCGGCGACCAGATCCTGAAAGGCTCGCCGCACCGTCTGCCGGGACAGACCGTGGCTGGCCACCAGCTCGGACTCCGTCGGCAGCCGGGCGCCGTCGCGATACCGGCCTGCTGCGATCTCGTCCTGAAGCTGTTGGCGCAGTGTTTGATACGCCGGGGCAGATCGCATGGCCTCAGATGCCGCCGCGTGCGACCAGCTGACCGGCGATGACGTTGCGCTGGATCTCGTTGGTGCCCTCGCCCACGATCATCAGCGGTGCGTCGCGGAAGTAGCGTTCCACGTCGTACTCGGTGGAGTAGCCGTAGCCGCCGTGAATGCGAACGGCGGTGAGCGCGATCTCCATCGCCACTTCGGAGGCGAACAGCTTGGCCATCCCGGCCTCCATGTCGGATCGCTCACCGCTGTCGAAGCAGCGTGCGGCGTGCAGTACGAGTTGACGTGCGGCAGTCAGTTTGGTGGCCATGTCGGCGAGGTAGTTGCCGATCGACTGGTGCTTCCAGATGGGCTTGCCGAAGCTCTCGCGGTCCTGCGCGTACTTCAACGAATCCTCCAGCGCCGCCGTGGCCACTCCCAGTGACCGCGCGGCGACGTTGATCCGCCCGGTCTCCAGCCCCGTCATCATCTGTGAGAAGCCCTTGCCCGCAGTGCCGCCGAGGATCGCGGACGCCGAAACGCGGTAGTCGTCGAAGGACAACTCGCAGGACTCGACGCCCTTGTAGCCGAGCTTCGGCAGGTCCCGCGACACCGTCAGTCCAGGTCCGTGCTCGACCAGCACCACCGAGATGCCCGAGTGTCTCGGCGTCGCGTTCGGATCGGTCTTGCAGAGCAGGGCGATCATGCCGGAGCGTCGCGCGTTGGTGATCCAGGTCTTGGCTCCGTTGATCACGAGGTCGTCGCCATCGATGCGCGCGGCCGTGGTCATCGCCTGAAGGTCGGAGCCGCCGCCGGGCTCGGTCAGCGCCATCGTCGCGCGGATCTCGCCGGTGGCCATCTTGGGCAGGTAGCGCTGCTTCTGTTCCTCGGTGCCGAATAGCGTCAGTAGCTTGGCCACCACCGTGTGCCCGCCCATTGCGCCCGCCAGGGTCATCCAGCCGCGCGCCAGCTCCTGGGTCACCAGCACGTAGCAGGGCGTCGACACCGGCGACCCGCCGTACTCCTCGGGGATGGCAAGGCCGTAGATCCCGATCCGCTTCATCTGCTCGATCCACGCCTCGGGGTAGTCGTTGGCGTGCTCGACGTCGCGCACCGTGGGGCGCACGTCGCGGTCGACGAACGCCCGCACGGTCTCGACCAGCATGGCTTCTTCGTCGTTGAGAGTGTTCATCGGTTCTAAATGTACGGCCATATTGACACGCAGATCAAGAGCCTGCCAGCATGTGAAGCTGTGACTTTGTCCGGCCATATTCCAGGTGGCCCGCACTTCGATGAACTGCACGTCGGCCAGGTCTTCGGCTGGGCGCCGTCGATGACGCTGAGCGCCGGTGTCGCCGCCGTGCACCAGTCGATCCTCGGCGACCGCATGCGACTGCCGCTGGACCAGACCCTGACCCACGCCGTCACCGGTGCTTCCGCCGCGCTGGCGCATCCCGCCCTGGTATGCGACGTTGCGATCGGTCAGAGCACGCTGGCCACCCAGCGCGTGAAGGCCAACCTGTTCTACCGCGGCCTGCGGTTTCACCAGTTCCCGAGACTCGGTGACACCCTCTACACCCGCACCGAGGTCGTTGGCCTGAAACAGAATTCGGCAAAGCCCGGGCGCACGCCAACGGGCTTGGCGGCGCTGCGAATGACGACCATCGACCAGGCCGACCGCCTGGTGCTCGACTTTCACCGCTGCGCGATGCTGCCCCTGCGCGATGGCGCCCCCGACACGGGCCACGACGACGACCTTTCGACCATCGGCGCAGACGCACCGACACCGCCGGATCCGACGGAAGCCTGGGATGCCGACGCCTTCCGCACCCGCGTGACTGGCCCGCACTTCGACCCCGCCATCGTCGGCTCGGTCCTGCACGGCACCGCCGACGTCGTCAGCAGCGCACCCGAGCTCGCCCGCCTGACGCTCAACATCGCGGCGACACACCATGATTCACGCGTCGGCGGGCAACGTCTGGTGTATGGCGGGCACACCATCGGGCTGGCGCTGGCCCAGGCCACGCGGGCGCTGCCGAACCTGGTCACGGTGCTCGGCTGGGCGTACTGCGACCACACCGGACCGGTGCACGAGGGCGACACCCTCTACAGCGAGATCCACGTGGAGGAGGCGGCGGTCCTGGCCGGTGGCCGTGGCGCGGTGCTGTCGCTGCGGTCGCTGGTGTACGCGGTCGATGAGACCGACCGGCAGGTTCTGGACTGGAGATTCACCGCCCTGATGTTCTAGCGACCCGATTCGACGTCGCCGCCGGGGCCGCTCCGGCCACAATGGTGCGGTGGACGACGTCGCGCGGGACTGGGGCGCCAACGGGCTGGCACATCTGACCGGCCTGTTCGGCGGTCCACCGGACTTCTCCCGTGCCGCAATGCTCACCAGGGTCCGCGAGGTCGCCGCCACGCTGTCGCGGGCCGATAACGTCGACGCAGCGTTACCCGCAGCGCCGACGGTGACGACATGTGCGGGCGAACTTGGTTCGGACAACGCCCGGGTCAACCAAATGGTCAGTGAAAGGAGCTTCGCCGCATGCTGATTCAGCGCGCACGATTGCTGGACGGCACGGTCGTCGACATCAGGGCCGAACAATCCATCGTCGACGTGGCCGAGCAGCTCGCCCCGTCCGCGGGGGAGTCGGTCTTCGACGCCGCACACCGCACCGTCATACCCGGCCTGCACGATCACCACGTCCACCTGCATTCCGCCGCAGCGGCGTTGGCGTCGGTAACGGTCGGTCCGCGGGAGGTACACGGAAGCAACGACCTGGCCCGTGTACTGGCCGGGGCGGTGATCGGCGAGGACGGCTGGATCAGGGCGGTGGGATACCACGAAGCCGTCGCGGGGCCGCTGGATCGCGCGACGCTCGACGAGGTCGCACCCGCCGTACCCGTGCGCGTGCAGCATCGCAGCGGCGTCATGTGGACGCTGAACTCGGCCGGGCTGGCGTGCGTCGGGCTGCCGGACCATCCCGATGGACGGCTACGCAGCGCCGACCGGAACTGGTCGAACTCCTTGCAGCGCCGCGAAACCGGGCTGGCCGAGGTCAGTAGACGGCTGGCGTCCTACGGCGTCACCGGCGTCACCGACGCCACCCCTGGTCTCGGCATCGCGGACCTGATGAAGTTCGCGGAGGCCCAGCGCCACGGCGAACTCGTCCAACACGTGACGGGCCTGGCGCCCGGCAAGCGGATCCTGCACGACGACCGTCTCGACCTCGACGAGCTGACCCGCTGGATCGGCGCCAGGCACGATGCGGGCGGCACCGTCGCGCTGCACTGCGTCACCGCCGCCCAACTCGTCGTCACCATCGCCGCACTCGATGCGGCGGGTGTCCGACCGGGCGACCGCATCGAGCACGCCGCCGTCGTCCCCGACGACTGCCTGCCGGAACTGGCCCGGCTCGGCGTGACCGTCGCAACGCAACCGAACTTCATCGCCGAGCGCGGCGACCAGTACGTCGCCGACGTCGCCGACGACGAGCACCACCACCTGTGGCGCGTGGCGTCGCTGTTGGCCGCGGGCGTCAAGGTCGCGCTGTCCACCGACATGCCGTTCGGTGACGCCGACCCGTGGGCGGCGATGCGGGCCGCCGTGCACCGCACCACCGCATCGGGTGCGGTTCTCGGACCGGCCGAACGCGTCGATGCACGCACCGCACTCGACATGTTCCTCGGCGCCCCCGGCCTTCCGACCACGCCGCGGACCGTTTCACCCGGCCAACCGGCGAACCTCTGCGTGATCGCCGCGTCACCCGAGGTACTGCTCCGCGAACTGGACACCGATCTGGTCGCCGCCACGATCATCGAGGGCAGCGTGGTGTTCGAGCGCGCGTGATGGCGCAGTGCATCTGAACCGCCGCGTCGTTCAGGTGTGGCGCGCTGCTTCTTGGACGAGTTGAACGCGCGAAGTGAGCGCGAGTTTGGCGTAGACGTGAGTCAGATGGGTCTGCACGGTTCGCGGCGAGACGAACAAGCGCGTGGCGACATCGGCGTTGCTCAGGCCCTCGCTGACCAGTCGGACGACGTCCCCTTCGGTCGGGGTGAGTGACTCCCAGCCGTTGGCGGGCCGCTTGCGCTCCCCTCGCCCACGCTGAGCATAGGCGAGCGCTTCCTCTACCGACAACGCCGCACCCTCGGCCCACGCAGTGTCAAACTCCGCTTCCCCCAAGGAATTACGAAGTAATATGACGTTCGCGTCGTAGTTGGCATCGTAAACCTTGAAGCGCACCACGCCGATGCGTTGCCGCAGAGCTTCGGCGGCACCGAAAAGGCGGGCGCCCGAAAGATGTTGGTCGGAGTTGGTTCCAAGTACCGCCAGGCACTCCAGTAGGTCTGGTGTCGCAAGGTGCGCCTGCATGTCGATGTTCATCGCGAGCGCGTCATACGCATCGTGCTCAGCCTGCTGGAGCTCCCCCTGTGCGATCGCTACGCGTGCACGCCTGACCAGTGCGTTCATCAAGTGCCAGCCCTGGGTCCGCGACACCGCTATGTCCGCCCATCGGCGCGCCTCACTGAGGTCGCCGTCCGCCGCGGCGGCCTCCGCCAGGGGGGCGAGGCTGAGGGTCAGTGGTTCCCGCTCGGGAGCCCTGTGCTGCCACGATTTTTGGCTTGCCGAGCGGGCCGATGTCACATCCCCGGCGGCAAATGTGGCCAGCGCCGAGATGGCGTAAGCGGTGTCCAAGTAAAACCCGCCGATCGCGGTGGTTACGTCGATCGCCTGCTCGGCGGTGGCTCGAGCCGACTCGAGCTCACCCTGGTTGGTGAGCCCAAAAGCCAGGATGATGAGGGAAAGCGCCAGCACCACGTTGTCATTAGCCGCCCGAGCGTCGTCGCGTACCGAGCTCAGCTCCCGATTTCCCCGTGTCAGATCGCCGAGACAGACCTGCGCCAGGGCCAGCCACATACGGCAGAGTCGACCGTGGAACCGATCCCCGATCGCTTCGGCCAGTGCGCGACCCTCTGCGGCCGTATTGAGCGTTATGGTCAGATTCCCTATGGCGTTGCCGCTGAACGCACGCCAGTTGAGCAGGTCGCACAACCACCACCTCTCGCCCAATTGCCGAGCGAGGTCAATGCCTTCGTCGAAGTACTGCTGGGTCATGTCCGATCGGTACAGCCCTTGGCCTGCGCAGGCTGTCAGGGCCCGAACCAGCAGCTTCGGGTCGCTGATGCTGCGCGCGATCTCCAGACCCTGTTGGGCCAGGTCGAAGCTGGTCAAGAAGGCGAACGTGTCAGTCGCGGCCCGCTCGACCATCGCCCGTGCCCGTACCGCGGGAGCTACGTCCGCGTCCAATGCAGCGAGAATGGCGTCGAACCAACTCAGCCCCTCGAGGACGCGTCCTTTCGACGCCCACAGGGGTTGGAGCGCCGACGCCAGCTTGAGCGCACGTTCGATCTCCGCACATTCGAGGCTCCACGTGAAAGCGCCGCGAATGTTGTCCATCTCGCTCTCGCAATGTTCAACGCGTCGGTCAAGCTCCGTGTCGCCGGGGATGTCGATCGTTGCGGCCAGCGCGGAGTAATGGTCGCGATGACGCATCCGGATCACATCGGCGTCGCCCGACACCCCGAGCTTCTCGAGAGCATACTGACGAACCGTCTCGAGCAGACGGTATCGCGTTGGGCCACTGGTGTATTCGGCTGTGACGAGAGACTTGTCGACGAGCAACGTGATCAAGTCGATCACCTGATGGCTTTCGATGTCACCGCCACCCGCCACCGCTTGGGCGGCAGCGATGTCGAGCCCACCCATGAACACCGCCAGGCGGCGAAACAGCACGCGCTCGGGTTCGGTGAGCAGTGCGTGCGACCAGTCCACAGATGCCCGCAGCGTCTGTTGGCGCCGCACCGCACCGCGGGATCCCCCGGTCAGCAACCGGAATCGATCGCGCAAGCCCTCGAGGATCTCGTCCAAGGACAGTGCACGCACCCGTGCCGCGGCCAATTCGATGGCCAGCGGGACGCCGTCGAGGCGGCGGCAGATTTCCGTCACGGTACTTGCGTTGTCGTCGTTGACTGCCAACTCCGGTCGCGCCCGGCGTGCGCGATCGGCGAACAGTTCGATCGCTTCGATGTCCAGCGACAGCGAAGGCACCCGGTAGATCGTCTCCCCGGACACGCCGATGGGTTCACGGCTCGTAGTGAGCAGGACCAACAGCGGGCAAGCGCTCAACAGATTCGTCGTCACCGCGGCGACGGCATCAAGGACGTGCTCGCAGTTGTCCAAAACAAAGAGAATTCGACGGTCGCCGATGAACCGGGTGACCGACTCGAGGGAGGCCCTGCCAGGCTCGTCGCGGAGACCGAGTGCGCGCAAGACCGCAACGGACACCAGGTCAGGATCGGAGATGGGAGCGAATTCGACAAAGCACACGCCGCCGTTGAATTCGGTTGTGAGTTGGCCTGCCACCTCGATGGCGAGGCGGGTCTTGCCTGCGCCGCCGGATCCGGTGAGGGTGACGAGCCGATCGCTGTCAAGGCTGCGCCGTACCTCGTCCATCTCTGATAGACGTCCCACGAAGGTGGTCAGCTGAGCTGGAAGGTTATGTGAGCGAGCGGCTTTGGGCGTCCGAAGCGGCGGGAATTCGTTGCGAATCTCGGGATGGCAGAGTTGAACAACGCGTTCGGGACGGGGCAGATCCCGCATCGCATGGGTGCCGAGATCGGTCAACCAGGCATCGGCGGGTAACCGGTCTTCGACCAAATCGCCTGTCGTATTGGACAGCACGGTCTGTCCGCCATGTGCCAAATCGCGCAGTCGGGCGGCGCGGTTGATGGTCGGCCCGATGTAGTTGGCTTCGTCGCGCAACTGGACCTCACCCGTGTGTAGCCCGATGCGTAACCGGATTGGATCCAGCGGTGCCCGCTGCAGCTCGAGCGCGCAGGCGACCGCGTCGCTGGCTCGTCCGAAGGCGATGACGAAGCTGTCGCCCTCGCCTTGTTCGATCGGGCGGACCCCGTGGTGGGCGTCGACCAGGCGCGCCAACCTGCCGTCGAGGTTTGCGAACGCGGCGGTCATTTCCTCGGGCTGGTTCTCCCACAGCCGCGTTGAGCCCTCGACGTCGGCCAGCAGCAACGTCACCGTTCCGGTCGGTACCAGCTCGCTCACGCCCAGGTCGCTCCAGTTCAACGACGCCGCGTCGATTTCGTTCATGCTAGCCAGCCTGC
This sequence comes from Mycobacterium sp., assembly GCA_025963195.1. Taxonomy (GTDB): domain Bacteria; phylum Actinomycetota; class Actinomycetes; order Mycobacteriales; family Mycobacteriaceae; genus Mycobacterium. Next base: position 19,986 of record JAOPVF010000148.1, read on the forward strand.
GTCTCCTGTGACCTGCAAAACATCGGCGGAGATGCGTAGATCGCGCCGGGGACCCGTCGTATATACGACACCCCGCCGGCGTTTTCTACGCAGTGCGACCGATGGATTTGGGCCCGCAGCACCGGATTCTCGAGTCAACACGACCCGAGGAGGCCACCATGACCATCGACACCGTTCCCGCCGCGGCTGTTCCCAGCGTCTTTGATGCCGGATTGCCGTCACTGGACTACCTGCAGATGCGGGACCCCGAAGACGCCCATCGCGCCATCGCCGCCGCGCGCCGACAGGCGCCGATCGCGCTCGGGGCGCTCGGGCCCGAGGTGCTCACCTACGACCTGGTCCGCTCGGTGTTGCGCGACCCGCGGTTCGCCGCCGCCCAACGGCCAGGCGCCGAAGCCCAGGGCATCACATCAGGGCCACTGTGGCAACGGATCACCGGTTTGATTCTGTCGATCGACGGGGAGCGCCATCACCGACAGCGTCGCCTGGTCGCGAAGGCATTCACGCCCCGCGCCGCCGCACGCCTGCAACAGCTGATCGTCGAGATCATCACCGAGCTGATCGATGCGCATGTGCCCGTGGGCCGGTGCGATGTCGTATGCGATGTCGCCGAACAGTTCCCAACCCCGGTGATCTGCGCACTGCTGGGCACTCCCCGCGATGACTGGAAGCTGTTCTCAGACTGGTCCACTGACATCAAGAAGATCTTCGATTGGAATTTCGAGGCCGACGAAGCCAGCATCCTCAACGCCTGGCAGGCCCTCGACGACTACCTCGAGGACATGATCGCCCACCGGCGCCATACGTTGACCAACGACCTGATCTCCGAGCTGATCCGCGCAGAAGACGACGGGCACAAACTCGACCACGGCGAACTGCTGGCATTGGCCGTGGCCCTGCTCGGCGCGGGCACCGACACCACCCGCCACCAACTGGCCGCTGCAGTAGACCTTCTCTGCGATCATCCCGACCAATGGGCGTTGCTGGGCGAACAGCCCGAACTCGTTGCCCGCGCGGTGGAGGAAGCCATGCGCTACCGACCGATCGGCTTCGCCCTACCCCGCATCGCCACCGAAGACGTCGAGCTGGCGGGGGTCCGCATTCCGTCAGGGACGATCGTGTTGGCCAACACTGCAGCCGCCAATCGCGACCCGGCAGCCTTCAGCGATCCCGATCGATTCGACATCACCCGTGACAACACGGTCGGCACGCTGAGCTTCGGCAGCGGTGCGCACTACTGCTTGGGTTCACACCTGGCCCGGCTCGAACTCACCCAAGCACTGACCGTGATGGCCCAGCGCATGCCCAACCTCCGCCGCACTGGCCCAGCCCCGTGGCCGTCGATGATCGGAGTGACCGGCCCCGCGAGCCTGCCGGTCGAATTCGATTCGACACGGTGACGGTGCCAAGCATCTGGGTATTGTGAAATAAACTCAGCGCACCGCGCCTTGTCCATGCACATGGACCACTTCACCTTCGGGCGCAACAACGGCTTGCGCGCATCGGCGTTGGCGCTCGGCGCCGGAAATTTCGGCACCGGCTGGGGCTATGGCGCCGACGAAACCGCCAGCGCGGCCATCGTCGACAGGTTCGCCGAGGCCGGCGGCACGTTCATCGACACGGCCGCCGGTTACCAGGTCGGACAGTCCGAGGAGTTCCTCGGCCGCATCCTGGCAGGCCGTCGTGACCAGTTCACCCTGGCCACCAAGTTCGCGATCGGCGGCAACGCCGACGGCAGCGGCGTGTTGCAGACCGGCAACGGCAGGCGCGCCATGTTCCGCTCCGTCGAGGCCAGCCTGCGCCGTCTCGGCACCGACTACATCGACTTGTTGTGGGTGCACTTCCCCGACTTCGTCACCCCACTCGACGAGATCGTGCGCGCCTTCGACGATCTCGGCCGCCAAGGCAAGGTTCTGTACGCCGGTCTGTCCAACTTTCCGGCATGGATGACGGCGCGGGCGGTCACGCTCGCCGAGCTTGGCGGCCAGCTGCCGATCGCCGGCGTGCAGTTCGAGTACAGCTTGGTCGAGCGCAGTGGTGACCGGGAGAACCTGCTGATGGCCGAGGCGCTGGGCGTCGGAGCCGCGCTGTGGTCGCCGTTGGGCGGTGGGCTGCTGACCGGCAAGTACCGCACCAGTGATGCAGGTCGGCTCAGCGAGTGGAACAGGCTGGTGCACGGCGAGGACGAGCCGCGCAAGGCGGCCACCGTCGACGCGGTGCTCGCCGCGGCCGAGAGGCTCGGTGTCACGCCAGGTCAGGTGGCGGTGGGCTGGCTTCTCGAGCGCGCCCACCGTTCATCGACCGGGGTGGTGCCCATCATCGGCCCGCGCACGGTCGGCCAGTTGGACGGCTATCTCGGAGCACTCGACGTCCGGCTCGATGCCGATACCTACGCCGAGCTGGACCGGGTCAGCGCCATCCCGCTCGGACAGCCGCACGAGCAGAACGCCGAGAGGTCCACCGTCGTGGTGGGCGGCGACGGGTTCAGGCGTCCGCCGGTTCCGTCTGCTTGAGCGTCTTGCGTAGGAACTCGATCTGACTCTTGGCGAACGCTTGCGACACCGGTGCCTTCGGGACGACGCCGTCGAAGCCGTGGAATGCGCCGTCGACGATCTCGAGCTGGCACGGCACGCCTGCCGCCTGCAGGCGTTCGGCGTAGGCAACGTCCTCGTCGTGGAACAGGTCGAGGGTGCCGACGCCGAGCCAGGCAGGCGGTAGCCCGGCGAGGTCGTCGCGCCGGGAGGGCACGGCGACGTTCGGGTCGGCGTCGCCGAGGTAGCTCGCCCAGCCGTACCGGTTCGACGTCTGCGTCCACAACTTGTGACCGCTGCCGTCGATTCCCTCTGCGGTCGACGACCGGTCGTCGAGCATCGGGTAGACCAACACCTGTGCGGCGACGTCGATCTCACCGCGGTCCCTGGCCAGCAGCGCCAGCGCCGCCGTCAGGCCACCGCCCGCGCTGGCGCCCGCGATGACCACCGATGCCGGGTCGACGGCGGGCAGCCCCGCCAGCCAGGTCAGCGCCGAATAGCAGTCCTCGAGCGGAATCGGGTAGGGATACTCCGGTGCCAGCCGGTAGTCGACCGCGGCGACCGTGATGCCGAGCTCGCGGGCGAACCGGCGGCAGATGCCGTCGTCCTGAGCCGGTGTGCCGATCAGGTAACCGCCGCCGTGAACCCACACCATGCCGGGCCCGGATCCCGTCGCTTCCGGCGGCCGGTGCAGGCGCACGTCGACGCCAGAGGCGATGGTGAGCACCTCGACGTCTGCCACGCGGCGACCCATGCCGCGGGTGAAGAGTCGATCAGCGCCTCGGAGCAGGGGCAACGTGTACGGCGTGACGAGGGTGCGGGGGATGAACCGGGCGGCGCGCGCCAGGTCGGGGTGAAAGTCGGCCACCCAATCGACCTTACGTTCTCGGGCGAGGCTTGACCGTCCCCTAGCGCAAGGCAACGAGGTGGGACGCTGGACCGATCGGGAGACCGTCGGCGGCAAAGTCGCCACCACCAAGTTCACCGACGTACGCGAACATCACGGCGACTACATCGTCGACACCAAGATCAGCTGCGTCGTCATCCTGGCGGCGTACCGCCGCCGTCAGGCGCGGTCGTTGAGAATGGCCTCGAATGCCACGCGGTCACCGCGGTACAGCGAGCGCACCACTTCGATGGGCCGGTCCTCGGTGTCGAGTGAGCGCCGGTGCAGGCGCAGCATCGGCATCGCCGTGGTCGACTCGATCAGGGCCGCGTCCCGCGGGCTCGCGAGCGCCGTCTCGATGCGTTCGACCGCGGAGCCGAACTCGACCCCCGTCGCACGGATCGCGGCGTACAGCGACGTCGTCGGGTCGAAGGTCTCGGTGAAGTGCCCGAAACGGTGCTTGGGCAGGTAGGTGCTCTCCAACCCGATGATCTGACCGTCGGCCAGAAGCAGGCGCTCCAGATGCATGACGGCCGAGCCCTCGGGCACGTCCAGTGCCTCCGTCAGATCGGCATCGGCGTCGACGTCCTCCCAGGTGACCAGGATGCGGCCAGGCTTGCGGCCCATTCGCACTGCGCCCTCGGTGTATGAGGTGAGCGAAAGCGGTTGAACCAGTTTCGGTTTCGCCACCGCAGTGCCTCGGCCCCTGCGCTCGATGCGGCCTTCGATCAGCAACTCAAGCAGCGCCTGCCGCACGGTCTCCCGTGCCACGCCGAAGCGCAGGGCGAGCTCGCGCTCGGGCGGGAACGCGTCACCCTCGACGAGATCGTCGAGGATCTCATCGAGGGCGGTGCGGATGGCGTAGGGCTTGCTCACGGCGACTGCCTGCCCGATTGTCGTTGCCCCATGACTCGTTTCGCGATCGTCAGCACGTCGTCGATTGTCACACCCTCGGCCGCCGGATCCTTCGCGGCGTCGTCGTAGCGACGCAGGCGCACGGCGTCGGGCCACCACGGATGTCTGGTCAGCTCGGCGTCGACGCCTGCGCCACCCTGGGCGTGGAGCGACAGGACGGATGCCTCGGTGAGTGATGATCCGTAGCCGGGTTCGGTGGCGACCAGGTGCCGCTTGGCGGCGACGTGTGAGCCGGCGAGGAAGCCGACGCGCTCGCCGAACCTCGGTGCCAGCCAGTCCCTCGCCGTCGCGTCGTGGTGGGTGGCGGCGACTGCGTCGAACAATGGGCTGTGCGCCAGATCGTGTAGTGCCGCGGCCAGAACCAGCTCGTCGTCGGCGCCGTCGTCGACGGCGCGGGCGGCCGACTGAAGTGCGTGATCCAGTTCGTCGACGGCCTCTTCGTCCCACACCCCGCGCAGGGACTTCAGCAGGGTCCTCGTTTGGGCGAGCACCGTCTCGTCGAGCACGGTTTCATCGAGCGCGTTCACGAATTCCAGCATACCCTCAATTGGTCTATACCAATTGTTAACCTCCTGTTCGGACCCAGAACATCGGCAGGTAGGCGGCCGGTCTTCCCGACTCTGAAAGGTCACTACGCATGCGTGTCACGATCATCGGCGGTGGCATCCTCGGGACTGCCCATGCACTGGAGGCGGTGCAGCGCGGCCATCGGGTGACCCAACTCGAACGCGAGGTCGATGCCCGCGGCGCCACCGTGCGGAACTTCGGACTGGTGTGGGTGTCGGGTCGGGCTCTCTTGGAACTCGACGTCGCCCTTCGTTCCCGCGAACTGTGGGAGGACATCGGCTCACGCGTCCCCGGGGTCGGGTTCCGCCCCGCAGGCTCGGTGACCCTGTTGCGCACTCCCCGTGAGATCGCGGTCGCGCAGGAAGTCGCCGCACGGTCCGATGCCGGCCGCCGCGGGTTCGAACTCCTCGAGCCCGACCAGGTGCGGGCGCTGAACCCTGCGCTGCGTGGGAAGTTCCTTGCCGGACTGCACTGTTCGACCGATGCCACGGTCGAGTCCCGCCAGGCGATGCCCGCGATCCGCGCGTACATGGCCGAGACCGGCCGCTACGAGTTCGTGCCTGGCACCGAGGCGCGGTCCGTCGACGGACGCGTGGTTCACGACGACCAGGGCAGGAGCTACCAGGGCGACCTCGTTCTGGTCTGTCCCGGTGCGGCCCACGGCGGGTTGACGCGTGAGATCGCAGGCGTGCTGCCGGTGCGCCGCGTCCGTCTGCAGATGATGCAGACCGAACCACTCGACGAACCGCTGACCACCGCGATCGCCGACGGCGACAGCCTGCGGTACTACCCGGGGTACGCAGGCGCCACGCTGGATGAGTTGGCCGCCAACGAACCTCAGGATCCGGTGGCGGGTGACCACCGCATGCAACTGCTGTGCGTTCAGCGACTCCACGGCGGGCTCACCATCGGCGACACCCACGAGTACGAAGAGCCGTTCGCCTTCGACGTCAAGGAGGCGCCGTACGCGTACCTGGCCGCGCTTGCAGAAGAATTCCTCGGCCGCCCACTTCCGTCGATACGGCAACGCTGGGCCGGGGTGTACAGCCAGTGCGTCGCCCCGGACCAACTGGTGTCCCGTACCGACGCCGGTGACGGCGTCTGGGTGATCACCGGCCCCGGCGGGCGCGGGATGACCATGTCCCCGGCATTCGCCGAACAGACCGCCGAACTGATCAACCTGTGAGGGGAAGAACATTGCCTGACAACAGCATTCAACTGGCCGTCATCGACATGGCGGGCACCACGGTTGCCGACGACGGTCTGGTGGTCCGCTCGTTCGAGGCGGCGGCAACGGCCGCAGGCCTTTCCGAGAGCGGCGCCGAGCGCGAGAGCGCGCGCCAGTACGTCCTCGACACGATGGGGCAGTCGAAGATCGTCGTCTTCCGGGCACTGTTCGGCAGCGAGGAGCTCGCTCAGCGCGCCAACGTCGCGTTCGAGGAGGCCTACGAAGGCCTGATCGACGACGGGCATGCCGAGCCCATCGTTGGTGCGGCCGAGGCGATCGCGCGGCTGCGCGGCGCCGGGGTGAAGGTCGCGCTCACCACCGGGTTCAGCGGCACCACCCAGGAGAAGCTGTTGGCAGCGCTTGGCTGGCAGTCGATCGCCGATCTGGTGCTGGCCCCCGGTGACGGGGTGCGCGGTCGCCCGTACCCGGACCTCATCTTGACCGCGCTGATGCGGCTGCAGGCCGACGGCGTCTCGCGCGTCGCCGCGCTCGGGGACACCAGCAACGACGTCGACAGCGCGCTGAGGGCCGGATGTGCCATCGCCGCAGGCACTCTCACCGGTGCGCACGACGAGCGCCAACTACGCGAGGCGGGTGCCACGCACGTGGTGCCAAGCGTCGTCCAGTTCGCCGACCTGATCCTCGACGAGTCCTGACCAATCCTCCAACCGAAGGGCTGACACATGAAACTCCGCAAGACCTTTGGCGCGATCTCCGTCGCAGCGCTCGCCGTCACGTTGACCGCCTGCGGCGGAACCGGCTCTTCGGGCTCGGGTGGCGGTGAAACCGTCACCATCTACAGCGCCGACGGACTCGCCACCTGGTACAAGGGCCAGTTCGACAAGTTCACAAAGGACACCGGCATCAACGTCAACATCGTCGAGGCCGGCTCGGGCGAGGTGGTCTCCCGTGTGGAGAAGGAACAGTCCAACCCGCAGGCCGACCTGCTGGTGACGCTGCCGCCCTTCATCCAGAAGGCCGACGCGTCCGGACTGCTTCAGGCCAGCGGCCTCGACACCAAGGGCATCCCGGCCGACCAGGTCGGCCCCGGCGGCAACTACCTGCCGATCGTCAACAACGCACTCAGCTTCATCTCCAACCCCACCGCCAACCCTCAGCCCGTCAACTGGGACGACCTGCTCAAGCCCGAATACAAGGGCAAGCTGCAGTACTCGACGCCGGGGCAGGCAGGTGACGGCACCGCGGTGCTGATCCTGCTGCAGCACCTGATGGGCAAGCAGAGTGCGCTGGACTACTTGGGCAAGCTGCAGGCCAACAACGTCGGACCGTCGTCGTCCACCGGCAAGCTGCAGCCGAAGGTGAGCAAC
>JAOPVF010000150.1 GCA_025963195.1 Mycobacterium sp.
TGCTGTAGTCCTTGGTGCCCTGCGCAAGTCCGACGAAGTTGGACACGGTCTTGGGGGCGTGGTTGCCGAACAGTGCGATCTTGATGTCACCGCGGTTGGTGTGCAGGGTCGCGGTCGCTGTCTGAATGGGGCTCGTCACGGGATCCCAGTCTGCCATTCGTGTTTTCGGCGCCGGATCAGGCCCCGCCCGAATAGTGTTGTCGCGGTCATCGGCCACCGTCTGGTCCCGGTGATGGCAGGCTGGAACTTCATTCAGTAGACGCGGAGAGGTTGTGGCATGAGGTCGAAGACGAGTGCCGTCCGGTTGACCCCGAGGGAGAGGTTCGCCCGTGGCCTGAAGTACTCGACGGTGGGCCCGGTCGACGTCACCAGGGGAGCGCTGGGGATTGGCCTGGGCTCGGCGCACTCGTCGGCGACGTGGCTGGGGGAGCGCTACCGCAGCGGCAAGCTGCGCAGGGACCTCGCCGCTGCGCAGGAGACGATCGCCAGCGAAATCGCCGCGGCTCAGGAGGTCGTCTCGAACCTGCCGCAGGCGCTGCAGGAGGCTCGGCGCTCCAAGCGCCGTCCGCGCCCGATCTTCTTGATCGCCGCTGGCGCCGCGGTGCTGGCCGTAGGAGCGGTCACGTTCTCGATCGTTCGGCGGTCGACGCAGCCGGATCCGTCGCCACTGCCGCCTAGCGTGGACGTCACGCCGAAGCCCTGAAAGGTCCTGCGCCGCAGCGCAAGTCAGGGGAGCGATGTCTGGCTTAGCCGTGCGGCCTGCCGGGTGAGGTGGTGGCGTTCGGCGAGGTTGGGCGCGATGTGGGCGGCTTCGGCATACAGCCGCGCCGCTGTTGCAGAGTCGCCGGCCTTCTCGTGCAGGTACGCCGACGCGGCAGTGTGTCTGGGCAGGCCGGGGTCCACCGCAGCCAACGCCGCGAGACCGGCGGCCGCGCCGTCGGCCTCGCCGATGGCGACGGCCCTGTTGAGCGCCACGACCGGACTCTCGGTCAATGCGAAGAGTTCGTCGTACCAGCCCACGATCTGCACCCAGTCGGTCTCCTCGGCGCGCGGCGCGTCGGCGTGGATGGCGGCGATGGCCGCCTGGGCCTGGTACTCGCCCAGCTGGTCACGACCCAGCGCGGTTTGCAGGATGACCACGCCCTCGGCGATGAGCGCGGTGTCCCAACGGCAGCGGTCTTGTTCGGCGAGGGGGACCAGGCTGCCGTCCACCCGGGTCCGTGCTTCCCGCCGCGCGTGGTGTAGCAGCATCAACGCGAGAAGTCCTGCGGTTTCTGGATCTTCGGTCATCGACGCAAGTTGCCGGGTGAGCCTGATCGCCTCCGCCGCCAGATCGACGTCGCCGGTGTAGCCCTCGTTGAACACCAGGTAGAGAACCCTCAGCACGGTCGCCAGATCACCCGGCTCGTCGAGCCGGACGTCGCGGACCGTCCGCTTGGCCCGGCTGACGCGCTGCGCCATGGTCGCCTCGGGTACGAGGTAGGCCTGCGCAATCTGCCGAGTGGTCAAGCCACCGACTGCGCGCAGCGTGAGCGCCACCGCGGACGACGGGGTCAGCGACGGATGCGCGCACAGGAAGAAGAGGTGCAACGTGTCGTCGGCGGCCTCGGTCGGTCCCGGCGGCGGCTCGACCGCGAGGCGTTCCTCCCTGTCGCGGCGGGACGCCTCAGACCGATGGGCATCGAGGAACTTGCGCCAGGCGACCGTGACCAGCCAACCCTTGGGGTCGGCCGGCCACTGCTCCGGCCAGGTCAGCGTGGCCTGGATGAGCGCTTCCTGCACGGCGTCCTCGGCAGTCGCGAAGTCCACTCCGCGACGGGTGAGGACGCCGATCACCGCGGGTGTCAGCTCCCGCAGCAGCAGTTCATCCATCAGCTCAGTCGTTGACCGTCAGGTGCTGGCCTAGGAAGGGTCGCAGCTCGAGCCACTCGTGGATCGGCTTTCCGCCGGCACCCGGGGCTGCGGACAACTCACCGGCGAGCTCGAGTGCCCGCTCGTAGGTGTCGACGTCGATCACCATCCAGCCGGCGATCAGGTCCTTGGTCTCCGCGAAGGGTCCGTCGGTGACCGGCGGCCGTCCCTCGCCGTCGAACCGGACGAACGTGCCCTGCGGCGAGAGGGCCTGGCTGTCGACGTACTCACCGGTGCCCTCGAGTCGCTTGGCGAAGTCGTTCATGTATTGCACGTGATCGTCGACCTCTTGGGGCGTCCACTGGTCCATCGGGACGTCGTTGACGGAAGCTGGGGCGCCGCGGTAGTGCTTGAGCATCAGGTACTTGGCCATGGTGGTCTCCCTTTCTCGTGATGGGCCACTTTGGCCTCATCTACCCCTGGGACGGAGCCGCCACACCATTCTCGACATCGCCCCCGAAAGCCCCCGTGAGCCTGCCATTCCGCCGGGTAGTGTCGGGCCGTGACACGGGTTCTGGACACCCAGGTTTGTGTTGCCGGCGGCGGTCCCGCCGGCCTAGTTCATGGCCTCCTGCTTGCCCGCGCCGGGATTCGGGTCGTCGTCTTGGAGAAGCACAATGACTTCCTGCGCGATTTCCGCGGCGACACCGTGCATCCAAGCACCCTGCGGATCATGGACGAGTTGGGCTTCATCGACGAGTTCCTGAAACTGCCCCATACCAAGATCCGCCGTGTCGCCTTCGACACCGACGGCTCGATTCGCACCTTCGGCACCTTCAGTGGCCTCAAGGCGCTTGGCTTCCGGCATCCCTACATCGCTTTGATGCCCCAGTGGGACTTCCTCGACTTCCTCGCTGAAAAGGCCTCTGCCTACCCGGAATTCACTCTTATCCGCAACGCCGAGGTCACGGAGCTGATCTTCGATGGCGATCGGGTGGTCGGCGTACGTACGCCCGAACTCGAAGTGCGCGCCGAGTTGGTGGTGGCGGCGGACGGTCGCAAGTCCGCGGTGCGGGCCGCATCTGGCTTGCGGCTGGCCGCTTCGAGCTCACCGATCGACGTGTTGTGGTTCCGGCTGAAATGGCGACCCGGCGATCCACAGGAGCTGTTCGCGGTCGTCCGCAAGGGCCTGATGATGGCCATGATCTATCGGGGCGACTACTGGCAGATCGCGTATCCGATGCCGAAGGGGCTCAACCTCCGCGACGGCTCGCTGGAGGCGTTCAAGGAGCGTCTGGTCACCGCGCGGCCGCAGCTGCGCGACCACGTCGACGACCTGCATTCCTGGGACGACACCAGCCAACTCGACGTGCGCGTCGACCGGCTCAAGACCTGGTGGCGCACTGGCTTGTTGTGCATGGGCGATGCGGCACATGCCATGTCACCGGTCGGTGGGGTCGGCATCAACCTCGCCGTCGCCGATGCGGTGGCCGCGGCCAACATCCTGTGGGCTCCGCTGCGCGAAGGCCGGCTGACCGACGCCGACCTCGCCAAAGTGCAGCGCAGACGCGAGCTACCCGCTCGGATAGTCCAGGCCGGCCAGGTGTTGATTCACAACGTGGCGATCGAGCCCAACCTGAACGGTGACCTGTCCCAGTTCCGAGTCCCACGATTCGTTGGCCGGGGTCCCCTGCAATACATTGGCCCGACCTTCGTCGGACGGGGTTTCCGCCCCGAGCACGTGCGCTGTCCGGACGTCCACACCACTACTTGAATCCTCTGTGGAGCCTAGGAGATTCGAACTCCTGACATCTGCCTTGCAAAGGCCAATCATGGTGCAGATCAATGGGTTTAGTAGCGGCTTAACTGGTAAAAGACATCACGGTAGTCCGCCCGAAGTATCTGTAACTGTGGGCAAATTGTGGGCAGATCGTGGGCACGACAGCCATGACGATAGCTCTGCTGCTCGAGAGGTCGGCCTAGTTGTGATGTCCGGGGAGGTTGTCCTTCCCGTTATCGGTGAGCCTGTGTGACAGGGAAGGCCTCCGGTTGTGAAGTGGAGCTGTCTAGGAACCGCTTCACTGACCGGAGGTCCTCGTGTCCCACGCTAACGCTGCTCTGACCCCTCGTGCCCGGCTGCGGCTGGCTCGGCTTGTCGTTGACGACGGCTGGACCCGTGGCGAGGCGGCGAAGATGTTTATGGTCTCCCCGCGCACCGCCGCGAAGTAGGCCGACCGCTACCGCGCCGAGGGAGCGGCAGGGATGGCGGATCGCAGCTCACGGCCGCGCACCAGCCCGGCCAAGACCCC
>JAOPVF010000303.1 GCA_025963195.1 Mycobacterium sp.
CGCGCGCCGTCTCCGGCGCCCCAACGACCGCACCGCAGGCGGCGAGCAAGTCGGCGGCCGGGCCGCGCATCCGGCCGATGCCACGGTCGGTCAGCGGCCGCACCCTGATGCCGATCTCGCGCCGCACAAGGTACGGGACCAACATGGCCTCGACACCGCCCTGGGTGTGGTTGCCCACCAACAGGAATCGTCCGTCGCGGGGCAGGTTGTCCAGCCCGTCGACGTACGGCCGGGAGAGGTCGACCAGGGGTCCGACGCGATCTGCGACGGTCTCTGCGACGCGGCGCCAGGCCTGGACCCGCTCCGGCTGATTCATGATGATGTCGATGTTCACGGGGTCCACTACGGCCACCTCACTCATCGAAGAGCTCCTTGCATGTCGTTCTAGGCTATTCTCACCACCCTACCGAACGAACCAGTTCGTCTGTGTATGATTCTCCTGTGAGAAGCACGACAGAGCTGCGTGGCGAAATCTTGACGGCAGCCCGAACCGAGTTCGCCCACTACGGGCTCGCCGGTGCTCGGATCGACCGCATCGCCAAGTCCGCGCACGCCAGCAAGGAACGCCTCTATGCGCACTTCGGCGACAAGGAGACCCTCTTCCGTGAGGTGGTCGCTGCCGACGTCGCCGAGTTCTTCAGTGCGGTCACGCTGCGTCCCGACGCCGTCCCCGAGTGGGTCGGCAACCTCTACGACCTGGCATGCACGCGGCCCGAGCACATTCGCATGATGACGTGGGCTCATTTGGAGGGCTTCGTCCTCGAGGAACCTCGTACCGACGGCGAACCCGTCCCCTTTCAAGCCATCGCTGCGGTCGAGGCCGCCCAGGCGGGTGGCCACGTCGACAGCGCGTGGCAGCCCGTCGAGCTGCTCGTCATGCTCTTCGGGATCGGCCTGGCCTGGGCGCACTGGCCCGACCCGAGTGCCTGTACCGATGACCCCGCGCTCAACGCGCATCGCCGGAGCGCCGCCATCGAAGCAGCCGCCAGGGTCATTGCGACCCGCGGCTGATCACCTCAGAGCAGTTTCTCGACGGTGATGGGAAGGTCGGTGATGCGCTTGCCGGTGGCGTTGAAGACCGCGTTGGCGATCGCAGCGGGTACGCCGACGATCACGACCTCACCGAGTCCCTTGACGCCGATGGGGTCGGCGATCATGTCGTCGGCCGTGACGAAGGTCGCGTCGAGCACGGGAACGTCGGCGTTGGAGGGGACCAGATAGTCCGACATGTTTGCGTTCACGACGTGTCCGTCGCGGTGATCCAGCAGAGTGCCCTCCAGGAGGGACATGCCGATGCCCCACACCATCCCGCCGAGCGCCTGACTGTGCGCCAGTTTGGGATTCACGATCCGGCCCGCGTCGTAACACCCGAATATTCTGCGGATCCGAACCGTGCCGAGGCGTTCGTCGACGGCGACCTGTGCGAACACCGCCCCGTACGCGTAAAGCGTGAACCGCGAGTTGGCGTCGTCGGGAGACCAGGTCTGCCGGGAGTCGAGGCTCGGCAAGTTGCGACGCCGCAGCAGGTCTTGATAGCTCTCACCGCGCGCAGGGTCCTCGGTGCGAAACATCCGGCCGTCGGAAACCGACACGCCATCGGGACGCGCACCGTTCAGCGGCGACCCCGGGTCCACCACTGCAGTACGAATGAATCTGTCACGCAGCATGTTCGACGCGGTGAATACGCCCGAGCCCACGCTGGCCATGGTTCTCGATCCCGAGTGCGCCGGTGCCTTCGGAAGCCGGCTGTCGCCGAGGGCGAATCGTATCCGCTGCATCGGGATGCCGAGGGCGTCCGACGCGACCTGCGTCATCGACGTGTACGTGCCAGGGCCCATGTCGCTGGTCCCGCTCTGCACGTCGGCGGTACCGTCGGCGTTCACCCTGGCCAGTACCTCGCACTCGTTGCGGACGGCGTGGTAGGCCGCCCCGGCCACGCCCATCCCGATCAGCTGATCGCCGTCGCGTACCGAACGGGGCACCGGATTGCGTTGTGACCAACCGAAACTCGCCGCACCCTGCGTCAAGCAATCCGTGAGGCGGCGGGTGGAGAACGGCTTGCTCGTCTCCTGGTCGACTGCGGGCTCGTTGCGCAACCGCAGCTCGATCGGATCCATGCCCAGCCGATGAGCGAGGTCGTCCATGGCGGACTCCAGCGCGAACGCACCCGAGCTCTCCCCAGGTCCCCGACAGTACGTCGGCATGTTGACGTCCAGCCGCACCACCCGATACGTGGACCGCATGTTCGGGCTGCTGTAGACGAACCTAGGAAGGCCCATCAGGCCTTCTTCGTAGAGCTGGTAGCGAGCGGCCTCGGTGTGGCCCTCGTGGACCGTTGTCAGGATGCGACCGGAGCGATCGGCGCCGATGGCGAGTCGCTGTCTGCTGGTGGGCCGGTACCCGATCCCGCTGTACATCTGCTTGCGGGTGAGCACGAGCTTGACCGGTCGCCGCATCTGGCGCGCGGTGAACGCCGCCAACACCTGATGCGGCCAGGTGCGGCCTGCACTGCCGAACGCTCCACCGACGAACGGTGAGAGCACCCTGACGTTGTCAGGGGGAACGTCAAGGGCGCCTGCGAGGTTCGTCTGCGCCGAGGTGATGCCCTGGACCTTGTCCCACACGGTGAGCTGGTCACCGTCCCAGCTGGCGACCATCGACGGTAGTTCCATGGGGTTGTGGTTGTTTCGGGCGATCGTGTACCGAAGGTCGGTGACGACTGCGGCGTTCCGCAGCGCCGCGTCGGCGTCACCGCGCGCATAGTCGGGGGTGTCGGGAGCGATCTCCATGACCGCCTGCGGCGAATCGATGTCCGTCAACGGTGGTTGGCTGGTGTAGCGCACGTCCACCAGCGACGAGCCGTGCATGGCTGCCTCGAGCGTGGATGCCACGACGACCGCAACGGGTTGGCCGTAGAACGCCACCTGACGCGGATCGAAGGGCAGCTTGGCCGCGCTGAAGTCGGTCAGCACGCGCAGGACGTCGGGCTGCGCGAGAGTCGTTGTCGCGTCGATGCGTTCGACGGAACCGCGGGCAATGGTGCTGCAGACCAGGGTGGCGTACAGCAGGTTCGGCTGCGGATTGTCGGCGGCGTACCGCGCCTGCCCGGTGACCTTCAGCGGGCCGTCCACCCGGGTGACGGGTTGCCCGACGACGGGACCGCGTACCGGCTGGGTCACGGCTGACCCGCCACTTTCAGGAGCTGACGCTCGACCGTACGCTTGAGCAGCTCGACCTTGAAACCGTTCTCCTGCAGGGGTTTAGCACCGTCTGCGGCACGTGCTGCGGCGGCGCTCCACAACTCAGCGCCGGGCGCTCGTCCTCGAAGTGCCTGCTCGACCGCGGGCAGTCGCCACGGGACCGTTCCGACGCCACCGACCGCGACCCGAGCCGTGCGGATGACTCCGCCGTCGACGTGGAGGGCGACGGCGGCCGAGGTCAAGGCGAATTCGAAGGACTCTCGATCGCGCACCTTCAGGTAGCCCGAGCGGCGCATCTCCGGGCCGGTCGGGACCTCGACGGCGACGATGAGTTCACCGGGCCGCAGATCGTGTTCCCGGTCGGGCGTCGTGCCTGGCTGGCGGAAGAACTGCGCAATCGGGATCTGGCGCTCACCGTCAGTGCCCCTGGCGATCACGACGGCGTCGAGCGCGACCAGCGCCACGGCGAGATCCGATGGATGGGTGGCGACGCACTGCTCGCTGGTCCCGAGAATCGCGTGCCCTCGGTTGAGGCCGTTGACGGCAGCGCATCCGGTCCCGGGGTTACGGCGGTTGCAGTTCGCTGATACGTCTCGGAAGTACAGGCACCGCGGCCGTTGCATGAGGTTGCCGCCGATGGACGCCATGTTGCGCAGTTGCGCCGATGCGCTCAACTCCAAAGCTTGTACGATGACCGGGAATTCGCGACGGACGTCGGAATGGGCTGCGAGGTCGGACATCCGCACCAATGACCCGATCCGCAGCGTCGACGCCTGCAGGTCGATGGATCGGTATGGCAATGCGTTGATGTCGACGACGGCTGCCGGTCGTTCCACCGTTTCGCGCATCAGGTCCACCAACGTGGTGCCCCCGGCGATGTAGCGCGCACCCGCGGATGCGGCCGCGAGGGCCGACCGCTCGTCGGTGGCCGTGCTGAAGCTGAACGGATACATCGTGGACTACGCGCCGGTGCTCGTCTTGGCGATCGCGGTGACGATGTTGGTGTAGGCACCGCACCGACAGATGTTGCCGCTCATCCATTCCCGGATCTCGGCTGCCGAGCCCGTGTGCCCCTCCTTGATGCATCCGACGCCGGAGAGGATCTGCCCTGGCGTGCAGTAGCCACATTGGAAGGCATCCTCGTCGATGAATGCCTGCTGCAGCGGGTGGAGCCTGCCGTTGGTGGCCAAACCCTCGATGGTGACGACGTCGGCCCCGTCGTGCATCACTGCCAGCGTCAGACACGACGTCACCCTGGTGTCGTCCATCAGGACGGTGCAGGCGCCGCACGCACCTTGGTCACAGCCCTTCTTGGTACCGGTCAGCCCGACGCGTTCGCGCAGCAGGTCCAGCAGCGAGGTCCGATTGTCGACGGTGAGTTCGTGTGCCTCACCGTTGATGCGCAGCCTCAGTGTCGTCTTGCCGTCTTCGCCCGCCACCGGTTCGGCATCGTCACAGCCGGCCGACAGCGAACCCACGGCAACCGCACCGCCGACCGTGACCGATGCGCCGACGAACGTCCGCCGACTGACGCGAAACCCCGAGTGTTCGTATGCCCCATCATGACCGGGTTGGTCCACATGTCCAATGTAGGGAAGGTCCGAGGCGACTGCTCGATACTCATATGGAATGCACATGTCTGCAGTCCGGGCGTTCACAGGCAGGTGTCGCCATGGGGTACCTCGGCCTGCGCAGTATCGGGGTCAGGTCC
>JAOPVF010000328.1 GCA_025963195.1 Mycobacterium sp.
GCCGGAATGATGATCACCAGGCTGGCGACGGTCCAGGTGCCGATCGGCGGGTCGAGTGCCATCAGCACGACGACGCCGAACAGGAATGCCAACGTGAGATAGCCGGTGTACGGCGTGCCCCACAACCGGAATGACGGCCGCTCCAGGATGCCGCGTTTCGACCAGCGGTAGAGCTGGATCTGACAGATGACGATGGTGCCCCAGGACTCGATGATGCCGAGGGCGGCGATGTTGAGCAGGATCTCGAACGCCTGGCCGGGCACGAGAAGGTTGAGAACGACGCCGAACAACCCGACGACCGCGGTCAGGAAGATTCCGCCATACGGCACGCCGCGACTGGACATCCGCGCCGTGAACTTCGGTGCGCTGCCGTTCATTGCCATCGACCGCAAGATCCGGCCGGTCGAGTACAACCCGGCGTTGAGGCTGGAGAATGCGGCGGTCAGCACGACGATGTTCATGATCGTGCCCGCGCCGTCGAACCCGATTCGGGAGAAGAACGTGACGAACGGGCTCTCGCCTGCCTTGTAGGTGGTGTACGGGAGAAGAAGGGCCAGCAGGAACAGTGAACCGACGTAGAAGACCGCGATACGTGCGATCACCGAGTTGATCGCACGCGGCATGATCTTGTGCGGATGGGCAGTCTCACCGGCGGCGGTTCCGACGAGTTCAACTGCAGCATAAGCAAATACGACGCCGGACATGACGATCACCAATGGGAAGGCGCCGTGGGGGAAGAGCCCGCCGTTGTCGGCGATCACGCTGAAGCCGGTTGACTGTCCTTCAATCTTGTAGCGGCCGGCAAGGAAGATGGTGCCTGCGACCAGGAATGTGATCAGCGCAAGGACTTTGATGGCCGCAGCCCAGAACTCGAGCTCCCCGAACAGGGTGACCGAGATGAGGTTTATGCCCACCACGGCCGCCAACGCGAGCAGGGCGATCAGCCACTGCGGGACGCTCCCGAAGGACGTCCAATAGTGAAAGTAGGTGGCGATCGCCGTCGAGTCGACAATGGCCGTGAACGCCCAGTTCAGCCAGTACATCCAGCCGGCGACGAATGCCGCCTTCTCGCCGAGGAACTCGCGCGCATACGACACGAAGGACCCCGACGAGGGCCGGTGCAGCACGAGTTCACCCAGCGCCCGCAGGATCAGGAAGACGAAGATGCCACAGAACGCGTAGCTCAAGAACAGGCCCGGTCCGGCGTTGTGTAGTCGGCTGCCGGCACCGAGGAACAGTCCGGTGCCGATGGCACCGCCGATCGCGATCATCTGGAGCTGCCGGGGCTTGAGGCCCTTGTGGTAACCCTCGTCCTCCGCCTTCAGCGCAGAGTTGTCGTACACCGACGGCTTGGGTTCAGTGGTCATCGAAACAATCCTCGCTCTAGTCAGTTTCCGGGTGACGCAGGATCAACGGGGTTACCTCGGGCATCCCACTGCTCCGGAGGTCCTGACGTGTCGCTGACGTCACGAAACGTCATCACGAAGCCGCACACGGCGACCACGGCCGCAATCGCGTAGCCGATGATCGAATACCAACCGGCGTGAAGATACGCGGTGACCGCGACGATGAACATCGCCAGGAACACCAGGGACATCCCAATCAATGGAATCTTCGCAAACAAATCAATGCGTGCCATGAGACTCACCTCGATAGACCGAACCAAACGTGGTGAGTAGTCAACACCCTCCGGCCCGTGGCGCGTGCCAAATCAGTCGTTTCCAGAACTGTCGTGAAAGAAAATAAAGAGAATATTGCGACTACAGTCCGTCGGGTGAGCCAAAAACCGAATATCCTCATCATCTGGGGTGACGACATCGGCCAGAGCAACCTCAGCTGTTACAGCGACGGTGTGATGGGTTACCGGACCAAGAACATCGACAGGATCGCCAGCGAGGGAGCGCGTTTCAGCGACTACTACGGCGAACAGAGCTGCACCGCAGGACGGGCGGCCTTCATCACCGGCCAGAACCCCTACCGCACCGGCCTGACCAAGGTGGGGTTGCCCGGCGCCCCGCTCGGTCTGCAGGCCGAGGACCCGACCATCGCGACCGCGCTGAAGGCGCAGGGCTACGCCACCGGGCAATTCGGCAAGAACCACCTGGGCGACCGCGACGAGTTCCTGCCGACGGCGCACGGGTTCGACGAGTTCTTCGGCAACCTCTATCACCTCAACGCCGAAGAAGAACCCGAGAACGTCGACTATCCGAAGGACCCGGAGTTCCGGAAGAAGTTCGGGCCGCGCGGCGTCCTGCACACCTATGCCAACGCCGACGGGACCCAGACCATCGAGGACACGGGCCCGCTCACCAAGAAGCGGATGGAGACCTGCGACGAGGAATTTCGCGACGCTGCAATCGACTTCATCAAGCGGCAGCACGAGGCCGAAACCCCGTTCTTCGTCTGGTTCAACTCCACCCACATGCACTTCCGCACCCACCCCAAACCGGAGAGCGTCGGGCGTTCGGGGCGCTGGCAGTCCGAATATCACGACACCATGCTCGACCACGACGACATCGTCGGTGAGCTGCTGGACACCCTCGACGAACTCGGCATCGCCGACGACACCATCGTCATGTACTCGACCGACAACGGCCCGCACATGAATAGCTGGCCCGACGCGGGCATGACCCCATTCCGCAACGAGAAGAACTCGAACTGGGAAGGTGCGTACCGGGTTCCGGCTATGGTGCGCTGGCCGGGTCGGATACCCGCCGGCTCGGTGCTCAACGGCATCGTCAGCCACAACGACTGGTTCGTCACCTTGCTGGCTGCCGCGGGCGATCCGCACATCGCCGAGAAGTTGCTCAAGGGGACCGACCTCAACGGCACCACCTTCAAGGTGCACCTCGACGGGCACAACCAGCTGCCCTACATCACGGGCGAGACCGACGAGAGCCCGCGTCAGCACTTCTTCTACGTCTCCGACGACGGCGACCTCACCGGCTTGCGGTACGACAACTGGAAGATCGTCTTCATGGAGCAGCGTCAGGTGGGAACGCTGGCGATCTGGCTCGAGCCGTACGTCGAACTCCGCGCCCCGAAACTGTTCAACCTGCGCACCGACCCGTATGAACGGGCCGACATCACGTCGAACACGTACTACGACTGGATGATCGACCGGATCTGGGTGTTCACGCCCGCTCAGGCCTACGTGGCGGAGCAGTTGATGACTCTCGCCGAGTTCCCGCAACGGCAGAAGTCGGCCAGCTTCAACCTCGAACAGGTAATGGCCAAACTTCAGGCGGGCGTCCCTGGCGCGTCCTGACGATGAGTCTCCATCGCATCAGCGGCTGGTTCGTCTGTCACGACGCGAAGTACAGCGGGCTGGCCGAATGCGTGGTCGAGCGTGACGTCGAACCGACCGCGGCCGAGGCCGAGCCGCTGCTGTGGCCGCTCGCCGACGCCCAACTCGCGCGGATGTTCCCGAGTGAAGGTGGCGCTGCCACCTGGCAGTACGATTTCACCAGCGTGACGGTGCGACCGCAGCCACTGCTCGGGATCACCGGTGCCACCGGCGCCGTTGGCGGTCGGGCCGCGCAGCTGTTGGCGCATTACGCGCCCGTGCTGGTGGTCCGCGATCCCACGCGCACACCGGACCTCGACCTTCGGGTACGCAGTTGCGAGTACGCCGACGAGCCCACCGCCACGGAAGCGCTGCGCGCATCTTCCTCCGGTTCTAATAGTCGGATCAGCCGCCACCGTTCTGCGCAGCGGCCGCATCCCGCAGGATCTGCTGCAGCCGTTGCAGCGGATCCCCCGAGTCCGGGTTCAGCCGCAGCCGGGGAGCCCGTTCGTCGGACGCGGACTCGCCAGCAGGCGGCGGGGGTGGCGGTGGCGGGGGTGTGGCGACGGCTGGCGGCGGCAATGCCGGCGCCACCCGTAGATCGTCGATCTTGCCGTTGAGCCGGGCGGCCGCCTGATCGCGGACGACACGCCGCGCCGGATCGGGATCGGCGTTTCCCGCGAAGCATCCGGCGGGGGCGTCGTTGACCGCGGTCAGCGCGCTGCGATAGCGGGCGACGGCGGTCTCGACGTCGAGCACCCCGGCTGCCTTGTCGCCGAGCGTTTCTCGGACGAGTTCGAGGTTGACCCGCACGGCGCAGGACTCTACGGGCGGGGTGCGCGCCAGCGCCTCGGAGAATTGGGCGTCGGCATCCTCGAGGCGGCCGTCGAGCACGGCGAGACCGCCTGCGGCGAAGAACGCCTTCGCGGGCTCGACGACGTTGAGCGCGTTCAGCGTTGCGACCTCGGTCCGAAGGGCGCCGGTGTCCTTCTGCGCGAAGTCGGTTGGAGCCAAGCTACCGGCGATCACGACCGAGCACAGCTTCAGCAGCGCGACCACCAGCAGCAGCGCGACGGGTGCGGAGAATACCAGCAGCCGTCTCCGCAGACGCAGCCGCGGGTATTCCCCCGTCGCTCCGCTCGCCACAAGGCTCATACGGCCACGTCCGCGTTGGCCAGCCGGGTCCGCCGGAACTCGAGCAGCACCAGGTAGAGCTCGATCAGGACCAGGATCGCGGCGCCGATCGCAGGCGCCCAATACAACTCGGTCCTGCCGGCAGGCGCTGCGACCGGTGGTGGCGGCCCGATCACGGTGCCCTGGTCCTCGAGCACGCCGGCCAGTGGCGTAACGCCGTCGCGTGGGACGTAGGGCACGCCGATCTGATCGGCGACGCCGCGCAATGCCTGCTCGTCGATCGCCGACCGGGCGACGTCGGTCCCTGGAATGGGGCCGCCCTCGGCGCTGCCGTAGCCGAGCACCGCTCCCCCGTCCACCGCACCCTCTGGCAGCTCGAACTGCCGCTGGGGGACTTGGGATTCGGCGGCGCCTGCACCGAGATAGAAGACCAGGTTCTGCGCACGCGGGAACTGTTGTCGTGCCTCGATGAGCTGGTAGCGCAGCACGTTGCCCGCAGCGCCGACGTTGGTCTGCGCCACCGCGTCGGGAGCCGACGCGTACGGCGTCATGGCGGACGTCACCGGCCGCAGACTCCAGGTGTCCGCCGACAGCGGCCAGTCCAGCGATGGGCGTGACGCGAAGGAGATGACGGCGAATCGGGCATCGGGGTAGCGGTCGATCAGCGCCGAGATGTCGTCGCGCGCACCGGCCATCCGCTCCCTGCCGCCGGTCAGGTCTTCGACGCGCATGTCGGCCGAGCGGTCGACGACGATGAACACGTTCGGGTCGCCGTCCCCTGCGGCGCGGACGATGCCCTGGTCGTCGCTGCCGATCACCGGTCGCGCGGCCGCCACCAGCAGCAGCAGCGCGGCCAGCGTAACGCCGCCCCAACGCAAGAGCGCGGCGCGCGTGCGCCCGGCGGCGGTCAAGTGCCGAAGCGCGACGACGCGAGCCACCACGATCGCGGCAGCGACGGCGGCGAGCAGCAGCAGGGGCAGTACCGGTTGAAGGGTCATCGCCGCACCACCGGCCACGCCGCCAAAATCAGAGCCGCCAGGAGCGCCACTGCTACTGGTACGTCGGGAGATTCGGTCGGCTTGAGTGGGGTGGTGCCGTCAGTGGGCACCGCGGCGGGCGGGTTCGCCCTGATGTCCGCCAAGTGTGCGGTCACGTCTGCATCGGCGGAGAAGGCGCGTCCTCCGGTATCACGCGCCAGCGATGCCAGCGTGCCGTTGTCGGAGCCCGTCAGGACGACATTGACCTGAACACCCGCAGTGCGGGCCAACTCCCTGACCTTGTCGGCGGTGAAGAGTGGAGCCCGATGGCCATCGGAGTCCGGCCCGACGTAGATCAGCGAACGTCGTTGTGCAGGTGGCTTGTCGAAGGCGGGGAACCCGGTCAGGCACATCGCCAGCAGATCCTCGGCGCGCTCGGTGTAGTCGACGTAGGACACCGGCGCCACGAAGCCGTCGCCCGCACCCGAGAACTGCGCCGCAGCGTACTGATAGTCACGGGTGAGCGGCACGACCCGCCGGTTCGGCGAGGTCAGCCCGATGCGTTCAGTCGAGAAGGTCTTGACCTGCTCGGCGAAGTAGCGCAGCGTCGCATTCGCCGCCGGATCCCTCGCAGGCCCGTCGACGCACAGCATGACGTCCTCCGGTTGGCCCGCGCCCGATTCGCTTGCTGCCGAGGGTAATCCGGTCGGGCGCGCGGCGGCGACGACCGCGGCGGCGAAGATGACGACGAGTAGCACCATCGTGATGACCATTGAAGAGGACCGGATGCGTGCCGCCCGGACATACTCTGGCAGCGCAGTCAGGCGACCGACGTTGGCCAGTGGTCGCAACTGCCGACGCTCGGCGTCCATCGGCCGAAACAGCACGGCCGCAATGCAGATCGCCAACGCCACACAGCCGGCGATCGCAATGACCCACCAGATCAGGTCCACGATCGGATCAGCTCCTCGGCGGACTCGCTCACCAGTGAGATGTCCACCCGGGACGCGGCGTTGAACTGGGCGTCATCGAGCTGCTCCAAAAGCGGTGCGGCACGTGCGAGTTCGCCCGCGGCGATCTGCTCCACCTGCATGTACTGGGCGCGGACTCCTGTGGTCTGCTGCAGGAAACCACGCAGTGCGGCGCTGACCGCGGCACCGGCGGGAGCGGTGGCGAGATCACCTGCGCGGTACTTCTCGCCGATCTGATGGACCGTCCTGGCGAAGCGCCGCCGCACCATGTCACCGTGCATGGCTCCGACGACGGGCAGATCGCGCAACCGCCCAGCGGGCATGGTCAGTGCGAATACGCCTGCGTACCAGACGATGAGGACGACCAACACCAGGACGGCCGCCCACAACCACCACGACGAGTAGGGCGTCGGGCCGATGACGTGACGGAGCAGGTCATCCGGCACGGGCGAACACCCCGGTCATCGCGATCAGTCCGGGCCTGATGTCCGTGCTGCCAGCGATCATCGCGTGCGGTACGCCGCGCAGGGTCATGAACTCCGAAAGCCGTTCCCGCCGTTGCACTTCAGCGCGTTGGTACGCGGCGATGACCTGGGGACCCACCGCGGCAGCGCTGAGGACGAAGCGTCCGCTGGTCACGTCGAAGCCATCCTGCTCGTCCTCGGCCGACGCTACGGCCGGCATGTCGGAGACCATCGCCCACATGACGTCGTGCCTACCGGAGAGTCGGGTCAGAACGTCGCCGAGCCGTTCGTCGACGTCGGGCTCGTCGGACACCACGAAGATCAGCAGAGGATGCCGGTAATGTCTTGCCACCCAGTTCAGCTGGGTGACGACGTCACTGCGGGCCTGCCGCGTCGTGGTTTGTTGCTCGAACCGGTGCAGCAGGTACTCGATGTGCGTCTCGCCGCGCCGCAGCCGGATGTCGACGCATCCGCGGACGTCGCCGAACACCATGCCGATCTCGTCGGAGCGACGGAGGGTGATCAGCCCCATCGCGCCGATGACGTTCGCGGCGACCTCCCGCTTGATCTCACCGGACGGCGCCAGCGCGGTCGTGTTCCTGCCGGTGTCGGCCACTATCAGGATCTTGTGGTGCTTCTCGGTGACGAATCGCTTGATCAGCACGTGGCCCGAGCGGGCCGACGCCTTCCAGTCGATGTCGCGCACGTCGTCGCCGGGCACGTACGGCCGGAGGTCGTCGAACTCG
>JAOPVF010000371.1 GCA_025963195.1 Mycobacterium sp.
AGCGCGAGAAGGACGACGCGACCGAGGTCCGCGATGGTTACGAGTGCGGTCTCACCTTGACGTTCAACGACATCGAGGACGGCGTCGTCATCGAGGCGTACGAGCTCGTTGAGAAAGAGCGCACGTAGATGAGCCGCTTGCACCAAGAAAGATGGATGTAGTGGTCGATGCTGGGCGGGCGCGCAAGCTCTCGAAACGCATCGGCACGGTCGTCGCGTCGGCGATCGAGTTCGAGATCAAGGATCCCCCGTTGGCCTTCGTGACCGTCACGGACACGAAGGTGACGGGAGACCTGCACGACGCTACGGTGTTCTACACGGTTCGGGGCGAGACGCTGCAGGACGAACCGGACTACGCCGGGGCGGCCGCTGCACTGGAGCGCGCGAAGGGCACGTTGCGGAGCAAGGTCGGCGCCGCCACTGGTGTGCGTTTCACCCCGACGCTGGCATTCGTGCTGGACAAGGTCCCCGATACGGCGCAACACATGGAGGAACTGCTGGCTCGCGCTCGCGCTGCGGACGCCGACCTGGAACGAATTCGTCAGGGTGCCACACCGGCGGGTGACGCGGACCCGTACCGTGTGTCGGGGGCGGAGGAATCCGGTGGGGAACCAGACGTGGTGGGTGACCACCAGTTCGACCCAGAGGACACCCGTGACCGCGATCGATCCGACGACTGAGATAGCCCGGCCCTCGTTGCGCGTCGACGCCTTCGGTGCGGTCGACATCCTCGTCGCGGCCGAAACCGTCGGCATCGTGTGTCACGTCTTCCCCGACGCCGACACCATCGGAGCGGGGCTGGCTCTGGCGCTGGTCCTCTCACAGGCCGGCAAGGACGTTCAGGTCGCCTTTGCGGCTCCTGCCGTCCTGCCCGAATCGCTGCAGACGCTGCCCGGCGGGCACCTGCTCGTGGCGCCGGAGTCGATGCGCCGCGATCCCGACCTGGTCATCACGGTCGACATCCCGAGCGTGAACCGGCTTGGCGACCTGCGGGACCTCGCCGACCCCGATCGCGAGGTGCTGGTGATCGACCACCACGCCTCCAACCAGCTGTTCGGCACCTCGAACTACGTCGACCCGTCCGCCGACTCGACCACGATGTTGGTCGCCGAAATCCTCGACGCGTGGGGCAAGCCGATCGACGCCAAGGTGGCGCACTGCCTCTACGCCGGACTGACCACCGACACCGGTTCGTTCCGGTGGGCCAGTGCCAGAGCCCATCGGCTGGCCGCCCGGCTGCTCGAGCTTGGCGTCGACAATGCCGCCATCAGCCGCACGTTGTTGGACACCCATCCGTTCTCCTGGCTACCGATGCTGGCGCGGGTACTGTCGTCGGCGCAACTAGTGCCCGACGCTGCCGGTGGTCGCGGTCTGGTGTATGCCGTTGTGGCACACCAGGAATGGGAAAATGCGCGACCCGAAGAGGTTGAGAGCATCGTCGACATCGTGCGCACCACGTCGCAGGCCGAGGTGGCTGCGGTGTTCAAGGAGATCGAACCCGCACACTGGTCGGTGTCGATGCGCGCCAAGACCGACGTCGACCTCGCCGCCGTAGCCAGCTCGTTCGGTGGTGGTGGGCACCGATTGGCCGCCGGGTACTCCGCGATTGGGAACGCCGACGACGTCGTGAGGGCGCTGACCAGTGCACTTGGCTGACTCCGTCAGCGCGCACCTTGGCTGGGCCGCCGTCAGCGCGCACCTTGGCTGGGCCGCCGTCAGCGCGCACTTTGGTTGAGCCCGCCGATCAGCCCATGCCGGCCGCCACTGGCCGGCGCATCGCCGGGCTGGCATTTCCTGCGCTGGGCGTGCTTGCCGCCGAACCCGTCTATCTGCTGTTCGATCTTGCCGTCGTCGGACGCCTCGGCGCGCTGAGCCTGGCCGGTTTGGCGATCGGCGGGCTGGTCCTTTCGCTGGTGTCCTCGCAGCTGACGTTCCTGTCGTACGGCACGACGGCGCGGGCCGCGCGGTTCTTCGGGGCCGGCGACCGCGGGTCGGCCGTGGGGGAGGGCGTGCAGGCCACCTGGCTGGCGGTCGGGATCGGGGTGCTCGTCGTTGCGGTGATCGAGGCGGCGGCGGTGCCGCTGCTGCGGTTGATCGCCGACGGCGGTGAGATCGCCGACATGGCGCTGCCGTGGCTGCGGATCGCGATCCTAGGCGCGCCAGCAATCCTGATCTCGTTGGCGGGCAACGGCTGGATGCGCGGCGTGCAGGACACCGCGCGGCCGCTGCGCTACGTCATCGCGGGGTTCGCGGTGTCCGCGGTGCTGTGCCCGACGCTGGTGTATGGCTGGCTGGGGTTGCCGCGGATGGAACTGGCGGGCTCGGCGGTGGCCAACGTGGTGGGCCAGTGGTTGGCCGCCCTGCTGTTCTGTCGTGCGCTGCTGGCCGAGCGGGTGCCGCTGCGCGTCGACTTCACGGTCTTGCGGGCCCAAGTGGTGATGGGCCGCGACCTGTTGGTGCGCACCTTGGCATTCCAGGCGTGCTTCGTATCGGCTGCCGCGGTGGCCGCACGGTTCGGCGCGGCTTCCGTCGCCGCACACCAGGTGGTACTGCAGCTGTGGGGTTTCCTTGCGCTGGTGCTGGATTCGCTGGCCATTGCCGCGCAGTCGCTGGTCGGAGCGGCGTTGGGGGCAGGCCACTTGGCGCACGCGAAGTCGGTCGCGTGGCGGGTGACGATCTTCTCCATGTTGGCCGCCGCGGTGCTCGCCACGGCGTTCGCCGTCGGGGCGTCGGTGCTGCCCACGCTGTTCACCGACGACCGCTCGGTGCTCGACGCCATCGGTGTGCCGTGGTGGTTCCTGGTCGCTCAATTGCCCATCGCCGGAATCGTTTTCGCGCTCGACGGAGTTCTGCTCGGCGCCGGTGACGCGAAGTTCATGCGCAACGCCACACTTGCCAGCGCGCTGGTCGGCTTCCTGCCGCCGATCTGGCTGTCGTTGGCGTTCGGCTGGGGGCTCGCGGGTATCTGGGCGGGCCTGACCACCTTCATGGTGCTGCGGTTGGTCTTCGTCGGCTGGCGGGCGTTCTCCGGACGTTGGCTGGTGGCCGGTACGGGTTAGGGGCGTGTCGGGCCGCCCGGGCCCGAGGGGCTAACCCCGGTGCGCGACGACCGCCCAGCCGTACGGGTTGGTCTGGACGTCGATTAGCTCGAAGCCGGCGGCCGTCAGCCGGTCGGGCAGCGAGGCGGGGTCGACGGGGTTGTAGGTGTCGCCCCCGTGGTGTGCCTCCAGCTCGACGCTGGCCAGACTGTCGCTGGCCACCAGGGCGGCACCCGGCCGCAGCACCCGAGCGATCTCGCCGAACAACCGGTCCTGCAGCTCGACCGTCGGCACGTGGTGAAGCATGGTGAAACACGCAGCACCGGTGAATCTTTCGTCGGGATAGGCCAGCGAGGTGGCGTCGGCGTTCACGATCTCGACCGTCGGCACGTCGGCGAACCGTTCTTGCAACATCGCGGCGAGCTTCTCGTCGATCTCCACCGACGTCAGCCGCGGCACGGCCACGCTCAGTACGTCTGTGGTGGCGCCGTAGCCGGGGCCCACCTCGAGCACGTCCTCACCGAGATCGGTGTCACCCAGCGCCCACGGCAGGATCACCTCGCGGATCGTCTCCCGCCATTCGTCGCTGCCGCAGTGCTCGTGTGCCTCGTTCATGGCCTTCTCCTATTCTTCGAGCCGCGGCGTTCGCCCGCCGGCGGCCGACGAGCCCTACTGCACTTGGGCGCGACCACGCTCGAAAACGGCATCGCGATTGGCGGCGATGTCGTCGCCGCTGGCTTCCTGCATCCACTGCGTGGCCGACCTCGCCTCGATCCACAGCCCGGCGCTGGTCTGAGCATCGTCGATGCGGTGATAGGACTCCAGAAGGGCACGCACCGCCTTGGCGTTGTTGCCGACGATCGAGGCGGCGACCTTGCGGGCAGCAGGCAGCAATTCGTCATGCGGGACCACTTCGGTGACCAGGCCCGCCCGCAGCGCGTCCTGCGCGGACAGGTAGTCGCCGGTCAGGCTCATGCGCCGGGCCAGGCCGACGCCGACCTTCTGCGGCAACCGGACCGAAAGACCCCAGGTGGGCAGCAGGCCGACGCGGGCGTGCGTGTCGGCGAAGCGGGCGTTCTCTGAGGCGATCAGGATGTCGCAGTACAGGGCGAATTCCAGGCCGCCGGTGACGGCGGCGCCGTTGATCGCGCCGATCACCGGAGTACCCATGGCCGGCCACTTCGGTGAGATGTCGGGAAGCTGGGTGGTGTCGCCGAGTTCCTTGAGGTCAAGACCCGCACAGAACACCGGGTCGGTGCCGGTGATGATCACGACGTCGACGCCGTCGTCCGCCTCGGCGTCCCGCAGCGCCGCATAGAACCGGGTGCGCAGGGCCAAGGACAACGCGTTGCGCGCCTTCGGACGGTTCAGCGTCAGCGTGCGCACGCGGTCGGTGGTGTCGATCAGCAGGACGTCGTCGGTGTCGGGCATGTCCTCACCGTATCCACCTATGGTTGGAGTATGTGCCGCAACATCACCGAGTTGCGCGGTCTGGAACCTTCGGCGACCGCCGAGGAGATCGAGGCCGCGTCCCGCCAATACGTCCGCAAGGTCAGCGGAATCACCCGCCCGACCGCCGCCAACGCCGAGGTCTTCGAGGCCGCCGTCGCCGAGGTGACCGCGACCACCGCGCGTCTGCTCGCTCAACTGCCACCGCGACGGCAGCCGCCCAAGACGGTGCCCCCGCTGCGGCGCCCCGAGGTCCAGGCCCGCATCGCCGCTGCGGCGAAGTGAGCGCAACTGCCCTCAAGGAGTGGAGCGCGGCCGTGCTGGCGATGCTCGACGGCAGGCAGACGGTGTTGTTGCGCAAGGGCGGCATCGGCGAGAAGCGCTTCGACCTCGCCGCGCCGGAGTTCGTGTTCTTTCCGACCGTCGCCCACGGTCACGCCGAACGGGTCCGCCCCGAGCACCGCGACCTGCTCGCCGCCGCCGCCTCCGACAGCACCGAGACCGACGTGGTGGTCCGAGCCGGTGCGAAAGTGGTTGCCGCCGTGGCGGTCAACCGGCCGGATGGGTTGGAGGAGATCGAGCAGACGCACATCTGGACGGCCGAGTCCGTGCGTGCCGACCGGCTGGACTTCCGGCCAAGGCATCTGCTCACCGTGCTGGTGGTGCAGGCCAGACCGCTGATCGAGCCGGTGCGCCTGCCGAGGGAACCGGCCTATGCGGGGTGCGTCAGCTGGGTGGACCTACCGGTGCGCGCGGCGTGGGGCGATCCGGTGCACGACGATGCGACGTTGAAGGAGATCGCCGAACGCGTTCGCGCATCAGTTGGTTGACGGCGGCTGCGGTCCCGCGGGCAACACCAGAAGCGATGCCCCTTGCGCGCCGTGGTGCACGGTGTGCGTCGCGGGTGCCATTCGCCGCCCCGAGATCGGCGGTTCGTCGGTGCCCAGGTTGCGGACGAAGCGCGGATGTGATCCGCCCGCGACCAGCACCCGGATGCGCGACCCGGCGGTGAAGCGATGCGCGACGGGGTCGAGCTCGAGCCGGACTGTCCCGGAATCGGTTGCCAGCCTGATGAATCCGTCGCTCACGTTGGTCGAGCGACCATCGGCGTCGACCTCGCTCACTCTGACGAACAGGTCGTTGTAGGGGTTGTCGCACGAATGCGACAGCTCGACCACGGGGCTACCGACCAGGTAGAGATCGGCGGGCAGCGGGTCGCCGGTGAAGTCGAGGACGTCGCCGCGCAGGGCCAGGCGCGTGTCGTCGCGGTAGCCGCCCTCAGGGGAGAGCAGCCGGCCACCGATTGTTGGCGTCGGGTCGGCGGGGTCGAACGTGAACGTCGACGGCGGCGCGGACGCATCCGGCGGAATCTCCGAAAGCCGATGTGCGGATTGCAGATACAGCACGTGCTCGGGCATCACGGGCGGCCAGTCGGACAGCTCCAGCCAGTCGCCCTTGGCGACGCGTGCACGCACCGGACTGCGGGGTGCGACGGGCTTGCCACCGAGATGACCGTCCAGCCAGGCCAACGATTCTCGGAGTACGGTCGGCGCGCCCTTGGTCATCAGCTCGGTGTGCGTCCACGGCCCGACGGTCAGCGCCGTCGTCACGCCGCGGCCGCGCAGGTGCCGGAACTGGGCGAGCGTCTGCTCGACGAAGAGGTCCTGCCAACCGCTGAACAACAGCACGGGGATGTCGACGCGGTCCAGCGCGTCGGTCAGCCGCACGGCATCCCAGAACGAATCACCGTCGTCGGGTTGGCTGACCCACGACTCCCACCAGGGCGCTGCGGCGCCCAGCAGGGTCCGGCCGGCATCGCCCAACGGCACCTGGTTCGTGGCGTGGGTCAGGGGTCGGCGGGCCGTGAACTGCCGCACGCCGTTCTTCAGGCGGCCACCGTCCTCCTGGTGGGCGACCATGTCACTCCATCCGAGGAAGTCGTTGAGGGTGAACGCACCGGTGCCCCACGTCGCCGCGCTGAAATCGTGTGGGCCGACGGCAATGACCGCGGCGGCCATCTCCGGCGGCGGGTCCATCAGCAGCGCCCACTGTGTGAATCCCAGGTAGGACAACCCGACGGTGGCAAACGAACCGGTGAACCACGACTGGTCGCGAAGCCAGGCGGCGGTGTCGGCGCCGTCGGCCACCTCGTGGATCATTGGCGTGAAGTCCCCGCCCGAGCCGAACGTGCCCCGCACGCTCTGGATCACCACGTGGTACCCGCGGGCCGCGTAGACGGCGCAGAACAGATTCGAGAACGGGAACGCCCGGCCGTAGGGCCCGCGCACCAGCAGGGTGCCCGCCGGTGCGGAGGTTTCCGGCACGTAGTGGTCGGCGACCAGCTCGACACCGTCACACATGGGCACCCGCACCCCGCGACGCACGGTGAAGTCGGTGGTCGGCGGCGGCACCTTGAGGATCCGGGCCAGCGTCTGGGAGGCGAGGCGCGTCGGTAGTGAGGACACGTCTGCAGATTACGCAGACCGGGGCGGGATTAAAGCTTGTAGTAAGGGGCGAGTTGGTGTGCGCGGTCCAGGTTGGTCTGCAGGCAGTC
Source organism: Mycobacterium sp. (assembly GCA_025963195.1). Classification (GTDB taxonomy): domain Bacteria; phylum Actinomycetota; class Actinomycetes; order Mycobacteriales; family Mycobacteriaceae; genus Mycobacterium. The sequence continues at coordinate 7,041 of JAOPVF010000371.1, forward strand.
GGGGTCGTCGGGGGTGTAGACCGGCGAGTAGAACAGCGACTGCTGGAGCACCCCGTAGCTGGTCTTGAAGGCGATCATGCAGGTGACCCACCAGCGGTTGTTCCAGTCGGTGGGCTTCATGATCCAGTACTGCGCGGCGCGGTGGCCGTCGATGTCGAGTTCAACGGCGTCGGCGGGCAGCGTCTGCTCGTAGGTCCGCCACACGAATGATTCGACGGCCATCTGGTAGTTACCGGCGTCGTACTGGCAGCGCAGGCCGTTCTGGGGTTCCGGCGGGGTGAATGCCAAGCCGAGCCGCTGGATGACGTCGAACGGGATCTCCGTGCAGGCATCGAACGGCGTCGGATTGACCTTTTCGATGACGGGCCACTTGATCGTCGTGGAGACGTCGCTCATGGGCGCTGACGTGGACCGCAGCTGCACCGGCTCGCCGTCCGGCCTGACCACTGGGTTGGTCTGCCAGACCACGATCACTGCCGCGACCAGCGCACACACCGCCGACAGCAGGCGCAGTTTGGCTGCCATCACACCTCCTCGCGCTCGTCCATCGTTGCGGGGAGTGTACAAGTCGAGGGCGCCCGCCGGACGGAGAAATAAGAACATGTTCTAGTTGCCGACGTGGCTCGCCCCTGTGGCGCCAGTAGGCTGGACCGTTGTGTCAGTGGAACATCGGCACCCAACTCTTTGGGCAATCAGCGACCTTCACATTGGTCACACCGGAAACAAGCCGGTCACCGAGTCGCTTCATCCGTCATCCCCCGACGACTGGCTGATCGTGGCCGGCGACGTCGCCGAACGCACCGACGAGATCCGCTGGTCGCTGGACCTGCTGCGCAAACGGTTTGCCAAGGTGATCTGGGTGCCCGGGAACCACGAACTGTGGACCACGAACAAGGACCCGATGCAGATCTTCGGCCGGGCGCGGTACGACTACCTGGTCAACATGTGTGACGAGATGGGCATCGTGACGCCCGAGCATCCGTTCCCGGTGTGGACCGACGAGGGCGGCCCGGCGACCATCGTCCCGATGTTCCTGCTGTACGACTACTCGTTCCTGCCCGAGGGCACGGCCACCAAGGCCGAGGGCCTGGCACTGGCGCGCGAACGCAACATCGTCGGCACCGACGAGTTCCTGCTCTCCGCGGAGCCCTATGCCACGCGTGACGCGTGGTGCCGCGATCGGGTCAAGCAGACGCGCGACAAGCTCGAAGACCTGGATTGGTTGACCCCTTCGATCCTGGTGAACCACTTCCCGCTGGTGCGTGAGCCCTGCGACGCGATGTTCTATCCCGAGTTCGCGATGTGGTGCGGCACCACGGCCACCAAGGATTGGCACACCCGCTACAACGCGCTGTGCTCGGTGTACGGCCACCTGCACATCCCGCGAACCACGTGGTACGACGGCGTGCGGTTCGAGGAGGTGTCGGTGGGCTACCCGCGGGAGTGGCGGCGCCGCAAGCCCTATCGTTGGATGCGCCAGATCCTGCCCGACCCGAAGTACCCACCCGGCTACCTCAACGAGTTCGGCGGCCACTTCGAGGTGACGCCCGAGATGCGTGCGGGCGCGGAGAAGATGCAGGCGCGCATCAAGGACCGGCGGGAGAGATGACCACACTGCTCTCCGGCGTCCTGCCAAGCACCGTGGCGGCCGCCGAGATGTACGACGATCCAACTGATTTGGTTCCCTTCCCCGAGGAGGAGCCACTCGTCGCGCGCTCGGTGGCCAAGCGCCGCAACGAGTTCGTCACGGTGCGCTACTGCGCGCGCCAGGCGCTCGGTGAACTCGGATTGCCCCCGGTGCCGATTCTGAAGGGGGACAAGGGCGAACCGTGCTGGCCGGACGGTGTCGTCGGCAGCCTCACGCACTGCGAGGGCTTTCGCGGCGCGGTGGTGGGCCGTCGGGCCGAGGTCCGTTCGGTCGGCATCGACGCCGAACCGCACGACGTACTACCCAAGGGTGTGCTCGACGCCATCAGCCTGCCCGCAGAACGGGCAGAGCTCACCGCCCTGCCCGCCAACCTGCATTGGGACCGGATCCTGTTCTGCGCCAAGGAGGCGACTTACAAGGCCTGGTTTCCGCTGACGCACCGCTGGCTGGGCTTCGAGGACGCACACATCACCTTCACGGTAGACGAGTCCGGTGCTGCCGGCGCCTTCTCGTCGGCGATCCTGATCGATCCCGCCGCCGAGTCCGGGCCGCCGTTGACCTCGATGGCCGGCCGTTGGTCGGTACGCGACGGTCTGACGCTGACGGCGATCGTGATGTGATGTGAGCAACCCTGAACCCGGGATCGTCGTCGTCGACAAGCCGGCGGGGATGACGAGCCACGACGTCGTGGGCCGGTGTCGCCGGCTGTTCGGTACCCGCAAGGTCGGCCACGCCGGCACGCTGGACCCGATGGCCACCGGCGTGCTGGTTGTGGGAATCGAGCGGGCCACCAAGATCCTCGGCCTGCTCACCGCGACCGACAAGTCGTATGCGGCCACTATCCGGCTCGGTCAGAGCACGTCTACCGAGGACGCCGAAGGCGAACTGCTGCAGAAGGTTCCGGCCGATCACGTGACCGGCGCCGCCATCGTCGAGGCCGTGGCGAAGTTGCGCGGCGACATCGAGCAGGTGCCGTCGTCGGTGAGTGCCATCAAGGTCGACGGCCAGCGCGCTTACAAGCTCGCCCGCGAGGGCAAGGCGGTCGAACTAGCGGCGCGCCCGGTGCGGATAGACCGGTTCGAGGTTTTCGGGACGAGACACCACGACTCGATCGTCGACGTCGACGTCGAAGTGGACTGTTCGTCGGGTACCTACATTCGGGCACTGGCCCGCGACGTCGGCACGACCCTGGGTGTGGGCGGACATCTCACCGCGTTGCGGCGCACCAGGGTTGGCCGGTTCGGGCTGGAGGAGGCGCACACCCTCGAGCATCTCGCGGACACACCGCAACTGAGCTACTCACTGGACGCGGCGTGCCTGCTGGTGTTCCCGCATCGGGAGCTGAGCGCCGAGGAAGCCGAGTCGGCCAGCCACGGCAGGGCGCTGAAACCCGCTGGCATCGAAGGGGTTTACGCGGCGATCGCACCCGGGGGAGCGGTGGTTGCGCTGCTCGCCGATGAGTCGTCGCGCACCAAGTCGGTCGTGGTGATCCGGCCTGCCACGCTCTAGCCATCGCGGCTCGAGGCTGCATGGAAAGTCCCGGGGGCATCGAGATTCCGACGCCCCCGGGACCGTTACCGCAGTGGGACTGAGGCAAGTCCCTGGCATTTAGCGCCTACGCGGCGCCGCCACCGCC
>JAOPVF010000397.1 GCA_025963195.1 Mycobacterium sp.
TTCGGCGGTTACATGGCCAACTGGATCGCGGGCCACACCCACCGGTTCGACGCCATCGTCACGCACGCCAGCCTGTGGGCGCTCGACCAGTTCGGGCACACCACCGACGGCGCGTACTGGTGGGCTCGCGAGATGACCACCGAGATGGCCGAGGCGAACAGCCCACACCGACACGTCGGCGAGATCCGTACGCCGATGCTGGTGATCCACGGCGACAAGGACTACCGCGTGCCGATCGGCGAGGGCCTGCGGCTGTGGTACGAGCTGCTCGCCGACTCCGCATTGCCGGCCGCAGACGATGGGACCAGCCCGCACGAGTTCCTCTACTTCCCGACCGAGGGGCATTGGGTGCTTGCGCCACAACACGCGAAGGTCTGGTACCAGGTGGTCACGGCGTTCCTTGGCAGGCACGTTCTTGGCCAGCAGTCGAAGCCCCCGGAGATCCTCGGCTGAGCAGAATTGGATCACCACGCGGTGTCGACCCACCGGTAGGTTGGGGCCATGACCGCAGCGCAGCGTGAACTCGACATCGTCCTCTACGGCGCCACCGGGTTCGTCGGCAAACTGACGGCCGAGTACCTCGCCAAGGCAGGCGGCACCGCCCGGATCGGGCTCGCGGGCCGCTCCACCGAACGCCTCCTCAAGGTGCGCGAATCGCTCGGCGAGGCAGCCAGGGACTGGCCGTTGATCGCCGCCGACGCCGCGTCGCCGTCGTCGCTGAACGACATGGCCGCCAGGACCCGCGTCGTGGTCACCACCGTCGGCCCCTACACCAAGTACGGATTGCCGCTCGTCGCCGCGTGCGCGGCTGCGGGCACCGACTACGCCGACCTCACCGGCGAGACGCTGTTCGTCCGCGAAAGCATCGACTCCTACCACAAGCGGGCCGTCGATACTGGGGCGCGCATCGTGCACGCATGCGGATTTGACTCCATCCCTTCGGATCTCACCGTTTACGCACTGTTCGAGCGGGCCCGCAAGGACGGCGCAGGCGAACTCGGCGAGACCAACTTCGTGCTGCGTGCGATGGCAGGTGGAGTGTCAGGGGGCACCATCGCCTCGATGATGGAGGTGATGGCGACCGCGTCGTCCGACCCGGAGGCACGGCGGGCGATGAACGACCCGTACACCCTGAGCACCGACCGCGCGGCCGAACCCGACTTCGGGCACCAGTCCGACACCCCGTGGCGGCGCGGGCGGGAAATCGCACCCGAACTGGGTGGCATCTGGACCGGAGCCTTCGCGATGGGAGCGCCCAACGCGCGAATCGTCCGGCGCAGCAACGCCTTACTGGATTGGGCGTACGGCAACAAGTTCCGCTACGCGGAGAACATGAGTGTCGGCTCGTCGGTCGTGGCACCGGTGGCCGCCGCACTCGGGACGGCCGCCAACGCCGCGATTCTCGGTCTGGGCAGTAGGTACTTCAACAAACTTCCGCGTGGCGTCCTGGAACGCATCGCGCCAAGCCCAGGCACCGGACCCAGTGAGCGGGCAAGGGAGAACGGCCACTACCGCGTCGAGACCTACACCACCACCACGTCGGGGGCTCGCTACCGGACGACGATGGCGCAGCGGGGCGACCCCGGCTACAAGGCGACGTCGGTGCTGTTGGGGGAATGCGGACTGGCGCTGGCGCTGGACCGCGACCGGCTATCCGACCTTCGTGGGGTGCTCACCCCGGCCGCGGCGATGGGTGATGTGTTGTTGACCCGATTGCCCGCCGCCGGAGCAACGCTAAACACCGTCCGGCTCAACTGAATCGCTGCGCGACGAACCGGTGTCAGCCCAGTTCGGTTGTATTAGTGTCGACAACGAGTTTCGCCACAACCCAGCAACGAAGGTGGAGATGACATAGCAGGTCTGGACGATCTCTTCGCAGAGATTCCCGTACAGGACATTGCGAGCAAGCTCGGGGTCGACGAAGGCGAGGTGAACACGGCGATTCGCACGCTGGTGCCCGCGCTCGTCGGTGGCGTGCAGCACAACGTCCAGGCGGACGACATCGATTCGAGCAATCTCGAGTCGGCCGTGACCACCCAAGCCGCGAGCGGTCTGCTCGACGGTGGCGTCAGCGTCGACAAGGTCGACGAGCAAGAAGGCAACAAGCTCGTCGCCAACATCTTCGGCGGCAACGACAGCGGCCAGGTGGCCTCGGCGCTGGCGGGCACCGGTGCGGGCGGTAGCGATCTGATCAAGAAGCTGCTGCCGATCCTCGCGCCGATCGTGCTGGCCTACATCGGCAAGCAGCTGACCAAGGGCAGCGGTACCGCGGCGCCCGCCGACGCTCAGCCCCAGGCTGCGTCGGGCGGCGGTCTCGGCGACATTCTCGGCAGCATCCTCGGTGGTGCTTCCGGCGGTGGCGGCGGCGGAAACAACCCGCTCGGCAGCATCCTTGGCAGCGTGCTCGGCGGCGGCGGCACCGGTGGTCAGGGCAACGCGATCGGCGAGATCCTCGGCGGCTTGCTCGGGGGCAAGAAGTAGGCGTGCGGAGCCCTCGAAGTCGCCCGACGTCGGGGGCTTTCGCGTCTTGCCGACCCGTCTTCCTAGAATGTCGAGGTGACCGCCTCTTCGAAGCCCGTTGACACGCCCGGGGCACGGGACCTGCCCAAGACGTGGGACCCGAGCGCGGTAGAGAGCGAGCTGTACCAGAGCTGGGTGGATGCCGGCTACTTCGAAGCCGACGCCGCCAGCGAAAAGCCGCCGTACTCGATCGTGCTGCCGCCGCCGAACGTGACCGGCAGCCTGCACATGGGCCACGCTCTCGACCACACGCTGATGGACGCGCTGACCCGGCGCAAGCGCATGCGGGGCTACGAGGTGCTGTGGCTGCCCGGCATGGACCACGCGGGCATTGCCACCCAAAGCGTGGTGGAGAAGCAGCTGGCCGTCGACGGGAAGACGAAGGAAGACTTCGGCCGCGAGCTGTTCGTCGACAAGGTGTGGGATTGGAAGCGCGAATCCGGCGGCACCATCGGCGGTCAGATGCGCAGGCTGGGCGACGGCGTCGACTGGAGCCGAGACCGCTTCACCATGGACGACGGGCTGTCGCGCGCGGTCCGGACGATCTTCAAGCGGCTCTACGACGCCGGATTGATCTACCAGGCCGAGCGGCTGGTGAACTGGTCGCCGGTGCTCGAGACCGCCATCTCGGATCTGGAGGTGAAGTACGAGGACGTCGAGGGCGAGCTGGTGTCGTTCCGGTACGGATCGATGGACGACGGACAGCCGCACATCGTGGTTGCCACCACCCGGATCGAGACGATGCTCGGCGACACCGCGATCGCCGTGCACCCCTCCGACGACCGCTACCAGGACTTGGTCGGGACGACGCTGCCGCACCCGTTCCTCGATCGCGACATCATCATCGTCGCCGACGAGCACGTCGACCCCGAATTCGGAACGGGCGCAGTCAAGGTCACCCCCGCGCACGACCCGAACGACTTCGAGATCGGCGTCCGGCACAAGCTGCCGATGCCGTCGATCATGGACACCAAGGGTCGGATCGCCGATACCGGAACCGAATTCGACGGCATGGACCGGCTCGACGCCCGCGTCGCCGTCCGCGAAGCGCTCGCGCGCGAGGGCCGTGTCGTCGAGGAGAAGCGGCCGTATCTGCACAGCGTCGGGCACTCCGAACGTAGCGGTGAGCCCATCGAGCCGCGGCTCTCGCTGCAGTGGTGGGTGAAGGTCGAGTCGCTGGCCAAGGCCGCCGGAGACGCCGTCCGCAACGGCGACACCGTGATTCACCCCAAGAGCCTGGAGCCACGGTGGTTCGGTTGGGTCGACGACATGCACGACTGGTGCATCTCGCGGCAGCTGTGGTGGGGCCACCGGATCCCGGTCTGGCACGGCCCGAACGGCGAGAAGGTCTGCGTCGGCCCCGACGACACGCCGCCGGAGGGCTGGAAGCAGGACCCCGACGTCCTCGACACGTGGTTCTCGTCGGCCCTCTGGCCCTTCTCCACGATGGGGTGGCCCGATCGCACGCCGGAGCTCGAGAAGTTCTATCCCACCAGTGTTCTCGTCACCGGTTACGACATCATCTTCTTCTGGGTGGCCAGGATGATGATGTTCGGCACGTTCGTCGGCGACGACGACGCGATCACTGCCGGCGGGACGCGCGGGCCGCAAGTTCCATTCAAGAACGTCTTCCTGCATGGCCTCATCCGAGATGAGTTCGGCAGCAAGATGAGCAAGTCCAAGGGCAACGGCATCGATCCCCTCGAATGGGTGGAGATCTTCGGCGCCGACGCGCTGCGGTTCACCTTGGCCCGCGGCGCCAGCCCCGGCGGCGACCTGTCGATCGGCGAGGACCACGCCCGCGCGTCGAGGAACTTCGCCACCAAGCTGTTCAACGCCACCAGGTTCGCGTTGATGAACGGCGCCGCGCCTGCGCCGCTGCCTGCCGACGAGAGCCTCACCGAAGCCGATCGCTGGATTCTCGGCGAGCTGGCGAAGACCATCTCGGCAGTCGACGACGCGTTCGACGCCTACGAGTTCAACCGGGCCTGTGACGCTCTCTATCGGTTCATCTGGGACGACTTCTGCGACTGGTACGTCGAACTCGCCAAGGTCCAGGTGGCGAACGGCGTCGCGCATACTCCTGCCGTACTCGCGTACGTTCTGGACAACGTGCTGAAGTTGCTGCATCCGATCATGCCGTTCGTCACCGAAACCCTGTGGCAGGCGCTCACGGGTGGCGAGTCGATCGTCATCGCGGATTGGCCAAAGCCGCAGTGGTTCACCGGATCTGAGTTCTCCAGGAACCGTGTTCTCAACGTCCAGGAGCTCATCACTCAGATCAGGCGCTTCCGCAGCGATCAGGGGCTCAAGGATCGGCAACGGATCCCCGCTCGCGTCTCGGGAATCCCCGCCGACGACACCGAGATCGATCTGGCCCCGGTGTTTGCGCTCGCCTGGTTGACCGAGGCGGACGCAGACTTCAGCCCGACCGCGTCGGTCGAGGTCCGCTTGAGTCCGGCGACGGTGACGATCGAACTCGACACGTCGGGCACCGTCGACGTCGCCGCGGAGCGCCGCCGCCTCGAGAAGGACCTGGCCGCCGCCCAGAAGGAGTTGACCCAGACCACCGACAAGCTCGGCAACGAGGCGTTCGTGGCCAAGGCGCCAGAAGCCGTCGTCGACAAGATCAAGGCCCGCAGGCAATTGGCCTCCGAAGAGGTCGAGCGCATCTCCGGACGTCTCGCCGGTCTTTCGTGAATCCAGCGGAGCCGACGCCCGACGAGATCGCCGCGTTGCTGCAGGTCGAACACCTGCTCGACCAACGGTGGCCGGAGACGAAACTCGAACCGAGCACGACGCGCATCGCCGCGCTGTTGGAGCTGCTCGGGTCACCGCAGCGCGCGTATCCGAGCATCCACGTCGCCGGAACCAACGGCAAGACGTCGGTGGCGCGGCTGATCGACTCCCTGCTGACGGCCCTGCACCGCCGCACGGGCCGCACGACCAGCCCGCACCTGCAGTCCGCGGTCGAACGCATCTCGATCGACGGAAGACCCATCACCCCGGCGCAGTACGTCGAGACCTACCGCGAGATCGAGCCGTTCGTCGAGATCATCGACAGGCAGTCCCAGGCCGGCGAGCTGGGCCCCGTAGGACCCCGGATGAGCAAGTTCGAGGTGCTCGTCGCGATGGCCTTCGCCGCGTTCGCCGACGCACCCGTCGACGTCGCGGTGGTGGAGGTCGGCCTCGGCGGAAGATGGGACGCCACCAACGTCATCGGCGCGCCCGTCGCCGTCATCACCCCCATCGGCATCGACCACGTCGACTATCTGGGTGACACCATCGCCAAGATCGCCGCCGAGAAGGCCGGCATCATCACCAAGCAGAACATCGACGTGGTGCCCGACGGCATGGACGTGGACACCGTCGCGGTGATCGGGCAGCAGACCCCGGAGGCCATGGAGGTGCTCATGGCCCAGGCCGTCAGCGTCGACGCCGCCGTGGCCCGCGAGGACTCCGAGTTCGCCGTGCGCCGGCGCGAGGTCGCGGTCGGGGGTCAGCGGCTCGAACTGCAGGGGCTCGGCGGCATCTACACCGACATCTTCCTGCCGCTGCACGGAGAGCATCAGGCGCACAACGCGGTATTGGCGCTGGCCGCGGTCGAGGCGTTCTTCGGTGCGGGCGCCCAGCGTCAGCTCGACGTCGACGCGGTCAGGGCCGGGTTCGCGTCGGTCGCCAGCCCAGGTCGGCTGGAGCGGATGCGAAGCGCCCCAACGGTGTTCATCGACGCGGCGCACAATCCGGCAGGCGCGGCCGCGCTGGCGTCCTCGCTGCAGACCGAGTTCGACTTCCGATTCCTGCTGGGCGTCGTATCGGTGATGGCGGACAAGGACGTCGACGGCATCCTCGCCGCACTCGAGCCCGCGTTCGACCAGATCGTGGTGACCAACAACGGTTCCCCCCGGGCGATGGACGTCGAGGAACTCGCCATGCGCGCCGAGGAGCGGTTCGGCCCCGACCGCGTGATCAGAGCGGCGACGCTGCCCGACGCCATCGAGACCGCGACCGCGTTGGTCGAGGAGTCCGGCCAGGATGACGGGTTCTCCGGCGCGGGCATGGTCATCACCGGCTCCGTCGTCACCGCCGGCGTGGCGCGCACGCTGTTCGGCAGGGACCCGCAGTGACCGAAGGGCCCCCAGAAGAACCCACGGACGCCGTCGCGCCGCCGGACCCGTGGAAGAGCTTCCGCGGAGTCATGGCGGGCACGCTGATCCTGGAATCCATCGTGGTGCTGCTCGCGCTGCCGGTGGTGTCGGTCGTGGGCGGCGGCCTGAGCGCCGCGAGTACTGCATATCTCGTCGGTGTGGCGGTCGTGCTGATCCTGATGGCCGGCGTGCAGGGCAAGCCGTGGGCACTGAAGGCCAACCTCGGTATCCAGGCCGTCCTGATCGCCGGGGCGTTCGTGCACGTCACGATCGGCTTCATCGGCGTGCTGTTCGTCCTGGTCTGGGTGCTCATCGCGTATCTGCAAGCCGAGGTCAAACGCCGTCAGGAGCGCGGGCTGCTGCCCGGTCAGCAACCCCCTCCTACTGACTAGTAGGCTTCCACGTCGTGACTGAGCGGACTCTGGTGTTGGTCAAGCCCGACGGCGTCAAGCGACGCCTCGTCGGCGATATTCTCGGCCGAATCGAACGCAAGGGCCTGACCATCGCGGCCCTCGAACTCAAGACCGTCAGCGACGACGTCGCCCGGCAGCACTACGCCGAGCACGCGGACAAGCCGTTCTTCGGCTCACTGCTGGAATTCATCACCTCCGGACCCGTCGTGGCCGCCATCGTCGAGGGGCCGCGGGCTGTTGCCGCGTTCCGTCAGATCGCAGGCGGGACCGATCCCGTGGAGAAGGCGACGCCCGGCACCATCCGTGGTGACCTGGCCCTCGTCACCCAGGACAACCTGGTGCACGGCTCGGATTCGCCGGAATCGGCGGCCCGCGAGATCGAGCTCTGGTTCCCCGGCCGTTAGCTGCCGGAAGGGGTGACAACCGCCCTCGTCAGAAAAGCCTCCGCGGTGTGGGATACTGGACCAGGGTGACCGGCTCACAACCAGAATCGGGCGCCCGGATGAAGACTTCGACGAGCGCGACCACTCGGGACGTTCCCAAGTGCGGCGCCGACCGTCCAGCCATCATTCAGCCAGGCACCGAGTGCTCTCCCGAGTAGCTCGGAGCGAGACCATAACAAGCTCGGGAGCAGTTGCCCGAGCCCATAGCGGAAGCCCTCGCGTGGCCGCGTCGATACGACGCGCCCGGGGGCTTGAGGAGAATTCGTGGCCGAAGATGCCCATACCCAAGACCTATCCGAAGACACACAGCCGGGACAGGATCCGCTGGCTGAGCAGCTGAGCGATGACGCACCCCCCATCGTGGAGGTGTTCGAAGAGGCAGTGGTCCCCGAACCCGTCCTGGTAGAGCCCGTCGACGAGCCCGCCGACGAGGGGGCAGCCGATGCGCCGATCGAGGACGACGAGCCCGAGTCCCGGCTGATGCTGGAGACGCCCGCAGCCCCGGCCGCTTCCGAGCCTGCGGCGTACATGCCGCTGTTCGTCGCGCCGCAACCCGTCACGTACCGCGCACCTGCACCGCCCGTCGTGGTCGTCGCAGATGATGACGACGACGACGATGACGACGAAGACGATGATGACGCCGACGATGAGTCGGGCGACAACGATGACGATCAGGGCGACCGGCCCGCGGCTGCCCGTCGGCGTCGACGAGGCCGTCGTGGCCGGGGACGTGGTCGTGGTGAACAGAACCCCGATGACCCGAGCGACGACGACGGCGCCGACGACGAAGCCGCCGACCAGAGCGACGCAGATGACGACTCGGACGACGAGGGCACCGACGACGAGAACGGGTCGGGCGAGGGCGGCAACCGTCGTCGTCGCAGGCGCAGGCGCCGCAAGTCCGGTGCAGGTGACGGGGACGAGGCCGTATCGCCGGACGACCCGCCGAACACCGTCGTGCACGAGCGTCCCCCCCGCGAGAAGGCGGCCAAGGCCGTCAACAACGAGATTCAGGGCATCAGCGGGTCCACCCGACTGGAGGCCAAGCGGCAGCGCCGCAGGGACGGACGCGACGCGGGACGGCGCCGTCCGCCGATCCTGAGCGAGGCCGAGTTCCTGGCCCGCCGCGAAGCCGTCGAACGCGTCATGGTGGTGCGCGACAAGGTCCGCACCGAACCGCCGCACGAGGGCGCCCGCTACACCCAGATCGCGGTGCTCGAGGACGGCGTCCTGGTCGAGCACTTCGTCACGTCCGCGGCGTCGGCGTCCCTGGTCGGCAACATCTACCTCGGCATCGTGCAGAACGTGCTGCCCTGCATGGAGGCGGCGTTCGTCGACATCGGCAAGGGCCGCAACGCGGTGCTGTACGCCGGCGAGGTGAACTGGGACTTGGCCGGCCTGGTGGGGCGCGCACGCTCGATCGAGCAGGCGCTGCGCTCCGGCGACTCGGTGTTGGTGCAGGTCACCAAGGACCCGATGGGCCACAAGGGCGCCCGGCTCTCCAGCCAGATCTG
>JAOPVF010000162.1 GCA_025963195.1 Mycobacterium sp.
GCCAGCGGCACCGAGACACTCGACAACCCCGCGAGGTCGGTCACCACGAACCCCACCGTCCGCGCCCCCACCAGCACACCCGCGGGGGTCGAGAACGTGACCGCGCGCAACGCCTCCTGGTACTGCGCCACCGTCCCGGTCCCCGTCAGGGTGAGCACTCCGGTCGTCGAGTTGTACGAACCCTGGATCGGATTATTCTGCGGCGCCGTATAACCCAGCGTGTCACCGGCACTGAAGCCCAACCCCACCAACACCTGACCACCCGACAACGACGCAGACCCGTCGATGATCGTGACGTTCGCATCCAGGGTCACCGGCGGATTACCCGCCGTCACGATCGGACCCACCACCGACGTCGTCACCACCGGCGGCAGATTCAGCCCGAGCACCGTCACCGCCAGCGGCACCGAGATACTCGAAAGCCCCCCGTCGTCGGTCACCACGAACGACACCGTCCGCGCCCCGATCAACGCCCCCGCGGTGGTGGAGAACGACACCGCACGCAACGCTTCCTCATACTGCGCCACAGTCCCCGTACCGGACAGCGTCAACACCCCGGTGTTCGCGTTGTACAAACCGGCGATCGGATTGTTCAGCGGCGCCGTGTAACCCAGCTTGTCACCAGGACTGAAGCCCAAGCCCAGCGAAACCTGAGCACCCTTCAACGATCCGGAGCCGTCGATGATGGTCACGTTGGCATCCAGGGTGACCGGCGGCCTACCGGCGGTCACGATCGGACCCACGATGGACGTCGTGACGATCGGCGGCAGATTCACCGCCAGCACGGTCACCGTGAGAGGTACCGAGATACTCGACAGATCCCCATCGTCGGTCACCACGAACGACACCGTCCGCACCCCGATCAACGCCCCCGCGGTCGTGGAGAACGACACCGCACGAAGTGCCTCCTGATACTGCGCGACCGTTCCCGTGCCGGACAGCGCCAAGACACCGGTCGCGGCGTCGTACAAACCGGTGATCGGATTGTTCAGCGGCGCCTTATAGCTCAGCGTGTCACCGGGTGTGAAGCCGAAGCCGACCGACACCGTGGCACCCGACAGATTCGACGACCCGTCGATGACCTTCAGATTGGCATCCAGCACCCTTGGTGCGCTGCCCGCCGTGTACGGAATCGGGTTGATCACCGAGGTGACCACCAGCGGCGGCAGGTTGATTCCGGTCCCCACCACCGTTACCGGCACCGTCTTGACGATCGTGTCTGGTTGGGCGATTCCGATCAATTGCGCAAACCCGTGCAGGATCCCCTGGACGACGCCGAAGATGCCGGGTAGCTGCGTGCCGACCGAATCGTCGATGGTCACGCTGAAGCTATCGGTCAGGGTCGTCGTCGGAGCACCCGCCGTCGGCGTGTAGGTGTAGGTCCCATCGGGCCGCACCACGACCGTGCCGTGCGCAGGCTGTTGCGTCACGGTGTAGGTCAAGGGCTCGTCACCGTTCGGGTCGGTGGCATTGAGGTTGCCCGACACCTCACCGGTGACGGTTTGGCTGATCTGCACCGGGTTGGCGATGGGACTCCGGTTGAAGAAGGTGTGCGAGATTTCCCTTCGCACCCAAGCCAATACGGTCCACAGCAACGGCATCTGCGCGGGTGCGTTGGGAGTAGGCGCCAGGAATGGGGTGATGACGAGGGCGACGAAACCCGAGGCAAAGTCGAACACTTGGCCCGGAATCGCCAGGAGGGCGCCGACTGGGTCGAACGGGGCAGGTGCAGGTGCCTGGACCTGCGGGGCGGCGAACGTGGACATCTGTGCATTGTTGGACGAGTCCTCTGTTTGGACGTCGGAGGTCAACGCCGACATGTGTCGCGCGGTGTCGTCGGCCGCCGTCGAGGCCGTGTCCGATCCGCCCTTGTCACTGGACCCGCTCTGCACGTGATCCACGACCGTGCCGGGCTTCCCGTCGGACCCAGCGGTCTGCCCGTCAGAGGGTTTCGGTGAATCATTTTGAGGATCAGACGGATTCGCCACCGGCTCGACCGGCACTTCCACGACCGGAACCACCGGCACCTCTACCACCGGCTCGACTACCGGAACCACCGGCTCTACCGGAGCCACGGGTTCGACCGGAGTCACTTCCGCGGGGGCAACGGTTTCCGCGCCGGCGCTAAATTCGGATGCGGTATCCGCCGCTGCGGGCGTCGACTTCTCCGCCGCGGCCTCAGCGGCGGTGTGATGGGTGGAGGTGAGCGCTCCACCGGAGCTGTCCACCTTCATCGTCGGGACGCGATCGTTGGCCGGGGTGGTGTCGCCCTTCGACGACGATCCGTCGGCCTGCGGTTCGGTCGCCGCAGTCTGCGATGTCTCCGCGTCCGGCTTCGACGTTTCCGGCTTCGACGTGTCGGGCTTCGATGACGTCGATGAATCGGGTTTGGAGTCGGGCGACGTCTTGGGGCCCGGCGCGGCCGAGGCACCGGGATCGGAGTCGGCATCTGGGGCCGCCCACGCCACGCCGGGAGTGGTCGCGACGGCAACCCCGACGCCCAGCGATACGGCCAGTGCACCGATGCGGCCGACGTACTTCGCGTAGGTGGTCTCCACCTTGCGCGCATGCCTCGGCGAGCGGGACGGCTGCAGACCCCGGAACGACACCCCGTCGATCGTCGGCGGATCGACCCTCGCGATCAGCGTCTGCGACCTGTACGCGGGCTCATTCACGCGGCGTTCGGCACGATGCCGGGAGTTTGCGCACATTCGATCACCTCTGGGGTTCTTGGGGGAGCGTCACCGACCGGCGCCCTGCGTTGCGGAAAGGGTGGAGCGATGCGATCCGTGGACCTGTGTCACCCCCGTGGCGGTGTTTGCGGGCTCATGCTCTCCGAAAAGTCCTTGCCGCTGGGCGTCGATGTCGGTTGCCTAGACGGGCGTTGCGAGCGGACGCCCAGAATCCGGAGCTTAAGGCGCCAGATGGGCCACGAAGTTATTTTTGCCCGGGTCAATAATGAAATTGTTGCATGCGTAAATACTTTCGCGCGCGACAATTCGGGTACCGCGCTAAACGCGCAGCTCAGAGCCGGTGTTTGCGGCGTCTCAGCCCCGACTGGCCAGCAAGATTGGTGGGTGATTCCGGCTAGCTGAGTGCCGGGATGACCTCGCGTTCGAATTGCTCGATGCCCGATCGGTCATACGCCGCCTCGGGGAAGTTCAGGATCGCGTACTCACAGCCGAGGTCGCGCAGACGGCTCAGCCGTTCGACGATCTGCGCCGTCGTTCCGCTCGCGGAGTCGGGCGAGGTGATGGTCGTCAACATGCCCTCGACCACCTCTGGGGCGGCCTTCGTGATTAGCCGGGAACGGATCCGTTCCACGCGGTCTTTCACCTCCGCTTCCGACGATCCGACCACCGCGTTGAAGTTTGCCGAACGCACGATCGATCCGTAATCGGTGCCCACGTCGCGACAGTGCCCTTCGAGTACCTCCGACTTGTGCCGGAAGCCCTCGGGATCGGAGACGAAGTTGGTGTACTGCGCGTACTTCGCGGCGATGCGCAATGTCACCTTCTCGCCACCACCGGCGATCCACAATGGGATGCCGTTCTCCTGCAACGGTTTCGGTGCCACGATCGCGTCGTCGGCCTGATAGTGCTTGCCGTCGAAGCTGACTCTGCCGTCACGCCAGGCGGTGCGCATGATCTGCACACCCTCGTCGAGGCGGCCGAGACGCACCCCGGCTGACGGGAAACCGTATCCGTAGGCGCGCCATTCGTGTTCGTACCAGCCGCCGCCGATGCCCATCTGCACGCGACCGCCGGAGATGATGTCGACGGTGGCGGCCACCTTCGCCAGGTAGACCGGGTTGCGGTAGCTCATCGCCGTGCACATCTGGCCGAGCTTGATCCGCGACGTCGTCGCCCCGTAGGCCGCCATCAGCGACCACGCCTCGTGGGTGGCCTCGTCGGTGGGCACCGGCACGGTATGGAAGTGGTCGTAGACCCAGAGCGAGTCCCACGGCCCCCCATCGGCGTAGGTCGCGAGGTCGCGCATCACCCCCCACTGGCTTGCGGTGGGGATGTCCACCAGATCCAGTCGCCAACCTTGCGGGATGAACAGTCCGAAACGCACGGTGCCCAACTCTAGGGCGTGGCGAACGACTCTGCGCGGGTTCGGCTCGGCCCCTTTCCAGCTGTGAACGCGAGGACGTCACCACACCAGCGGGACGCCGGGCTCGCACCGTTCCGTCGCCGCGTGAATGAGGGCATCGTGAACGGCGACGGCAGATAGCACGTGCTCCGAGCCTCGCCATCCGCAGCTACATTCGCCGTGCGCCCATATACGCCCCTTCGCGACGATGGCGACGCCGCCCGCCATCGCGTCGAGCCGGCCGTAGGCCTGGCCGATTCCACGCATGGGTGCCGAAGCTAGCAGGCCCATTTGATGCCTGAGATGGCTTCCAGTGCCATGTTCGAGTCCGCAAACATCCGGCTCATTGCCGAGCCGAGCACGGGTATTTCGTTTCCGCACGTAGACATCGAGACGGACGGGCCCCAAGCGATTTGCTCGATTCGCACGTTCATCGCCAAAGATCGGGTTAGGCGACTCGGCGATTCCGCGTGGCGGTAGCGTGCCCTGTTGTGCCGCGATCATTCGTCGTCTCGGCCGAGTCCCCCGGCACCGTCGAGCAGGCGCACCGGGCGTTCGGCAGCGAGAGCTACTGGCAGGCAAGGCTTGCCGCGTTCGACACGGGTTCGCCGACGCTTGATTCGTTGACCACCGACGCGGATGGCACCACGACTGCCACGATGACGCTGAGCTTCGGCGGGGACCAGTTGCCTCCCCCGCTGAACCGCTTGCACGCCGGCGTGCTGCACGTGCTTCACCGCGAGCGGTGGTACGCACCCGAGGACGGCCACGCGCGTGGAGAGATCACCGTCGATGCCCGCGGCCTGCCACTGTCGGGCGGTGGCGCGCTGTCGCTGACACCGGTTCCCGACGGCTTGCGGTTCGAGTGCACTGCGACGGTGACGGTCAACGTTCCGTTGATCGGCGGCACGATCGCCAAACTCATCGCCGAACCACTCGCCGACGGCATCCTCGACATCCACGTGTTCACCAATCAATGGGTGGCCGAGAACCTCTGATCGCAGCCCGCCCCGTTACACGATCTTCACGCGGGCAAACCGACGGGTAACACGTATACCGCATCGTATACAGCAACGTGCGATGCCAGTCGGCGTCGAGGATCGCAGACGAGGGAATCCAGCCATGGCCACTTCTTCCAGTACGTCCGCGCCGCCCGCGACTCACCAGGAGTCCGCCCTCGGCGAGGAGTACGAGCACGACCCCGTCCCACAATCGGCCCGCCGGTCACTGTTCTCGGTGTCCGCGGTCTGGGTCGGCTTCCCGATGATCATGACGTCGGCGGTGTTCGCGGGCATCATCGTCTACAACCTCGGCTTCACCACCGGGCTGCTCGCCATCCTCCTCGGCAATGCCGTGCTGATGGTCTACGTCGGGACACTGAGTTACATCGCGGGCCGGTCGGGCAAGAACTTCGCATTGACTGCAGCGGATACCTTCGGCGGCAAGGGCTTCCGCGTCGTATCGGCCTTCCTGTCCACGTTGGTGATCGGTTGGTTCGCGTTCCAGACCGGCATGGTCGGAACCACGCTGAACATCTCGATGGGATGGAGCGTCGGATGGATCACGCTGCTCGCCGGGGTGCT
Source organism: Mycobacterium sp. (assembly GCA_025963195.1). Taxonomy (GTDB): domain Bacteria; phylum Actinomycetota; class Actinomycetes; order Mycobacteriales; family Mycobacteriaceae; genus Mycobacterium. Next base: position 5,679 of record JAOPVF010000162.1, read on the forward strand.
GTTCGTGGCGTTGACGTTCATCGGCATCCGGGCGATCTCCTGGATCGGCGTCGTGGCGTCGATCATGTTCGTGCCGCTGGGCATCGTCGCCGTCGTCATCGCGGCGCGCGACGGCGGGATCGGCTCCGCGGTCTCGTATCAGGGCGGCGCAGGA
>JAOPVF010000426.1 GCA_025963195.1 Mycobacterium sp.
TGCTCGAGGGCGCCGACAACGGTGACTTCTATCTGATTCGTGGGTCGTACACCAACCACATGCTCCGCACCTCCGACGGCTGGCGGATCGAACGAATCGTCCAGCACCGCAGCTGGGAGTACGGCAACAGGAACGCCGTCACCGAAGCGATTGCCCGTTCCCAGGCCACGGCTTAGGGCGTTGCGGCACCGATGGTCGCGCTGCCGATCACTTCGTCGCCCTCGTGGTCGGGACGGTAGAGCACCATCGTCTGGCCGAGAGCCACGCCCCGCAGCGGGCTGCGCAGGTCGGCCACCCGAACTCCGTCGCGCAGTTCGGCGACGGCGGTGGCGAGGCCGCCATGCGCACGGACCTGTACCTCGCACTCCAGCGGCCCGGCCGGCGCGAAACCCGAAGTGAACACGGGCCTCTCACCGCTCAGCGTCCACACGTCGAGCTCGGCGGCGTCACCGACGTGCACGGTGCCGCTCTCGGCGTCGATCCCCGTCACGTAGCGCGGGCGCCCGTCGGGCCCCGGCCCTGCGATCCCAAGACCCTTGCGCTGGCCGATCGTGAAACCATGCACGCCATCGTGTTCGGCCAGCACGGTGCCACCGCCGTCCACCACCGAGCCGCGGCGCACCCCGATCCGAGCGCCGAGGAACGCCTGGGTGTCACCGGACGGGATGAAGCAGATGTCGTGGCTGTCGGGCTTGTCGGCGACGGCCAGCCCACGCTGCGCGGCCTCCTCGCGGATCTGAGGCTTGGGGGTGTCGCCGATCGGGAACACCGCGTGCCGCAGCTGCTCTGCGGTCAGCACGCCCAGCACGTAGGACTGGTCCTTGTCGCCGTCGACGGCGCGGCGCAACCGGCCGTCCGAGAGCCGGGCGTAGTGCCCGGTGGCGACGGCGTCGAAGCCCAGCGCCAGGGCGCGGGCGTACAGGGCCGAGAACTTGATCTTCTCGTTGCAGCGGACGCATGGGTTCGGGGTTTCGCCACGCGCGTAGGACTCCACGAAGTCGTCGATCACGTCCTCTTTGAAGCGATCCGCGAAATCCCAGACGTAGAACGGGATGTCGAGGATGTCGGCGACGCGTCGCGCATCCCCGGCGTCCTCCTTGGAGCAACAACCACGAGAGCCCGTCCGCAGGGTCCCCGGCGCCGACGACAACGCCAGGTGCACGCCGACCACGTCGTGCCCGGCGTCGACCATGCGGGCGGCGGCCACCGAGGAGTCGACACCGCCGCTCATCGCGACCAGAACACGCATGACTACTTCCCGTGTCCTGCGCTGGCCAGTGCGGCCTGCCTGGCCCGTGCCACCGCGGCGGGCAACACGGCAATCGCCGCGTCGACATCGGCCTCGGTGCTGGTGTGCCCCAACGACAGTCGCAGCGATCCCCTGGCACTGGCCGGATCGGCGCCCATCGCGATCAAGACGTGTGACGGCTGCGCGACACCCGCGGTGCACGCCGAACCGGTCGAGCACTCGATGCCCTTGGCGTCCAGCAGCATCAGCAGTGCATCACCCTCACAGCCACGGAAGGTGAAGTGCGCATTGCCAGGTAGCCGCTGCCCACCGACGGCACCGTTGACGTCGACGTCGTCGATCGCATCCAGCACGCCATCGATCAGCCGGTCCCGCAGCGCCGAGACCCTGGCCCGGTAGCCGTCCAGACCATCCACCGCGATGCGGGCGGCGGCGGCCATCGCCACCGCGCCTGCGACATCCGGTGTGCCGGAGCGGACGTCGCGTTCCTGTCCCCCGCCGTGCAGCAACGGCACGCATGCCGTGTCGCGGCGCAGCAGCAGCGCGCCGACACCGGTTGGTCCGCCGAACTTGTGCGCGGCCACGCTCATCGCCGAAAGACCACTCGCCGCGAAGTCAACCGACAGCTGGCCGACCGCCTGGATCGCGTCGCTGTGCATCGGAATGTCGAACTCCGCGGCGACGGCCGCCAATTCTGCGATCGGCATGATGGTGCCGACCTCGTTGTTGGCCCACATGATCGAGATCAGGGCGACGTCGTCGTGTTCGGCCAGTGCCTCGCGCAGTGCCGCCGCGGTGACCGAGCCGTCGGGGCCGACCGGCAGCCACGTCACCTCGGCGTGCTCGTGCTCGGCAAGCCAGTCGATCGCATCGAGTACCGCATGGTGCTCGATGGGCGTGGTGATGATCCTGCGACGGCGCGGCTCAGCGTCACGCCGTGCCCAGAAGATGCCCTTCACCGCCAGGTTGTCGCTCTCGGTGCCGCCTGCGGTGAAGATCACCTCGGATGGCCTGGCACCCAGCAGCTGGGCCAGCGTCTCGCGGGCCTCCTCCATGCGCCTGCGGGCCGACCGACCCGTCGTATGCAGCGACGATGCGTTGCCGACCGTCGCCAGCACCGCCGTCATCGCCTCGATGGCAGCGGGGTGCATCGGGGTGGTCGCGGCGTGATCGAGGTAGACGGCGCTCATAACCCGCCCAGTTTACGGGCCGGGCCACGGAGTGCCCCATTGCACCGACCGCAGTTGATCCACAGCCGGGTGCCGTCGAGGGACCGACGGCGCGGATTTGTCGTCCAGTCCGGCCAGTTTCAGGACATGAACGAAGTCTTCGTGGGCAGCGAGGCACTCCGAGGGGGCACCCTCACCCGCAGTCGACTGCGGTGGAACTACACGTCCATCTACCCCGACGTGTACGTCCCCAACGGCGTCGCACCATCTCTGCGGAAGCAGACGGTGGGCGCCTGGCTCTGGTCGCGTCGGCGTGGCATCGTCGCCGGAAGAGCGGCAGCGGCACTCCACGGTGCCCTTTGGGTCCATCCGTGCACACCCATCGAACTCATCACTCCCGCGACTCGACCACCGCGCGGGATCCTCACTCGTGACGAGCTGATCAGCGACGACGCGCTGGACCTGATGGACGGCGGCGCACAATCCCCAAAGGAGACGTGGCATCAACAACGCGTTCCTCGACATGGGATGGGACGAGCCGATGATCGGTCTCGATTACGACGGTGAAATCCATCAGACCGATCGCCCTCGATTCATTCACGACATCGAGCGCAACGAGTTGGTGCGCAGCCGAGGCTGGCTGGATCTACACGTCGTGGCCGAACACGGTCGCGCCTTCATCGTGCACAGGCTGAAGGAGGCGTTCGCCCAACGGCAGTACCCGCTTTGCCTGCGTACAGGGTCGTGAATCGGGCCGAATCACGACCCTGAGTGCAGTCGAAGCGTCAGGCGACCAGCTCGTGACCCCCGGTGACGTGAACCGGCCGGGAGGAGGTCCCGCGCACCGCAGACTCGCATCGCGCGGCCAGGTCGCGGCGGTCGTCACCCGGCAGCTGCAGCGACTGGACCTGCACGTGGCACACCGTGCGCCGCGCCGTGATGACTCGGCGCAC
>JAOPVF010000455.1 GCA_025963195.1 Mycobacterium sp.
TCCCGCAAGAGGCCAGCGCGACACTCGCGCACGCAATCACCGGCGTCATCAGCCCCGACCATGTAATCCGCTGATACAGGCGAGCACCATGCCGCTACGTCCGGGCTCGGCAGAGTTTGACTCAGACGAATGTGCGGAAATCAAAGGTACGGCTCAACCAGCAGACTGATGGCACATCAGTTGCGCTGCACCGCTATTGAACCCTCGAAGAGATACACCCGCCACCTTCTCGCTGCATCGGCTCGAACTAGCGACCGCCTATTACGCTCAACATCAGGGACCAGCCGCCGGCTGAGTTCTCACACCGGAAAGTCTCCCGGACTCCCCGCGGCGGTTCCTGTAGGTTCTCATCCTCGACCGCGTATGGGAGGCGGCTCTGACGAACCGCTTCATTTCCCACACCTAATCTAGCTAGCTGGCTAGGAAACGGTCGTGAGCCACGGGCGCGGGCGCACATATCGACTTTACGGTCGCCAATTGTCCAATCCGAATCTGACGAGGTCGGTCATCGCAGAGGAGCCTGCGTAAACGTCTCGCGTCGGATCGAATCCGTCCTTCTCGTACCCGCTCGTGACACCGATGGCGTAGGGATCGGTGCCCGCGAAGTACCACAGAGGCCCGCCAGACCACCCGTGCGAGACGTGGTGCACCGTTTCGTACTCTCTACCGGGGGAGTCGTTGTCGATATCGCGGATGCCGAGAACGAAATTGACCGCAGGACGGCCCCCGAACGAATCCGGGTAGCCGGACGATGTGTAGCTACGACTCTCGATATCGCTGTCCCCCGCGCTGCGCGTGCACATCCACCCGAGCGCGTTGCCGAGCGGTTGATACAGCCTGCACAGGGCGTAGTCGTAGCCGAAGGGTGAGCCGCCCTGTGGTCGATAGCCGCGAAATTCGGACACGTATGACCAGCCGAATGGTGTCGGGTTCGGGTCGTCATTTCGATACGCGGGGATGAACTGCACCCACCAGTTCGCTTGGTCCCACGGCATGACGTGTCCAGCCGTCAGGATGAGGTTCGGGCCGACCAAGTACCCGGTCCCGCCTGCTGTCGGGGTGTACACCTTGCCGATCGTGCGCCACGGGTACGGGAAGCGCTCCGCCTCTGCCGCGAAGGCTTCCAGAAACATCCGATCCTCGGCGAGGCCGGTCTGCTGGGCGGCGAGCGGATACGGCGCCAGCTCGGGGAGGTATCGCTGCTCGACCCACGGCGGGCGGTACCCCTCGATGTGTACGTCGTCGTCCGGCGATGCCGCATCGGGGTCGAATTTGAGTTCGGTCTGCTCGAGTCCCGGAATAGTGGACCTGATCTGGCCGTCCGACTCGAGCACACGCCAATCAGCGGTCGCTCCCGGTGGTTCACCGACCTGGAACGCTGTGTTCGGGGTGTAATTCGACCGGATGTAGATTCCGCTGTCTGGCTTGATCAGCGCGGCGATGTCGGGCGGCATCGTCGCCGTGGCCGGAATGGGGGCGGCCGCGCGCATCTCTTCCAGCGTCAGCCCGGGCGCCGGAGCGGTCGTCGGTGTCGTCATAGGGTCCTCCTTGCGATGGACGCAGACGAGTGTCTGCGCAGGAGAGCGCAACCGTTGCGCTGTGCGCCCGCCATTAGCCGAAAGTGTTTGTGCTTCTAAGCTGTTGAGCCTAGGTTCGCCTGCGCGGGGTTGGCTTGAGTAGTCGACTACTCTATTTCGTGACGGCTAATCGCACTCGCCACTTGGCCGTCTGCGGGCATCTCGTCCTTCCACCGTTACATCCGGTATCTGGCTTGCCTTGCATTAGGAGATGCTTGCTGCAAACGCCTTTGGGTCACCCGCAGCTGTCAGCTGCCGGGGACGTTCGTGCTCGCGAATCCGGGCAGCTGTCTCACGAATGTGGCGGATCCGCCGTCGTCACTCCGCCATCGCTCGTGAGGTTCCGCCACGTTGCATGAGAACCGACAGCGGGGCTGTAGGTTCTCGCCGTTGACGGCATCCCACAGGTCGTTGTGACGTCCGCTGTTTCGCGTTGTCTCACCGCGATCGTCCGCCGATTTGTCTCACGAATCGCTGCAATTCTTCCGAGTCAGCACGCACGGATCCCTATCGCCAGCACCGGATGCGGGTCGGGCGCGCAGTGCCGGGCGGACCAGCCGAACGGGGCCGCTTCTACGACCCCTGGGGCAACCGTCTACGCGTCTTGGCCGATGGTTCGCGCCCGCCGATGTCACATCCTGGACGGAATCCGCTTGGAAAGGCTGCCGATGACCCTCAACTCTGCCGGCGAAACGGCGACGATTGGTGTGCACGCGATTGTGCTGGGGGCCAGCATGGCTGGCCTGCTAGCCGCGTGCGTGCTGAGCGACTTCTACGCGACGGTCACCGTGGTCGAGCGTGACACCTTGGACGACAGCGCGGCGGTCCGCCGCGGGGTGCCGCAGGGCCGCCACATCCACGGGCTGCTGATGCGGGGTGCGCAGGCGTTGGAGGAGCTGTTGCCTGGCATCCTCGATGACCTGGTCGAGGGCGGCGCTGCGGTGTTCGACGGCACCGATTTGTCCAAGTTGTACTTCTGCATGAGCGGTCACGTGGCTGTTCGCATCGGTGCGGCCAAGGAACTCAGGGCGTACAACGTGACTCGACCGCTTCTCGAGTGTCATGTTCGCCGTCGTGTGCGCGCCATTCGGAATGTCACGTTCCTCGATGATCACGACGCCGTCGACGTCCTCATGGCAGCAAGTGGACGTGTGACCGGCGCGCGCCTGCTAGGCCGCAGCAGCCAGGCGGAATCGAGGATCCGGGCAGATCTGGTCGTCGACGCGACCGGGCGCGGCGCCCATACGCCGACGCTGCTCAAGATGGCGGGCTACGACCCGCTCGCCGTAGACGAGGTAGCCATCGATTTGATGTACGCCAGTCAGCTGCTGCGGATGCCCGGGAACGCGCTGCATGAATCGGGTTTCGTCATCTCCCCGGTGCCCGGCCGGCCCACGGGCATGGCAATCGCCAGATGCGAGAACGACACCGTGTTCTTCACCGTCTTCGGCATGGCAGGCAACGATCCACCTGTCGAACTGTCCGCCATGTGCGCGTTCGTCGAGGAATTCACACCGCCACGTGTGCTGGATGCAGTGCGCGCCGCGGAGCCCGTGGGCCAAGTGGCACAGCACCGATTTCCGTCCAGTCGTTGGCGCCGCTATGACAAGGCGCGTCGGTTCCCCGAGGGATTACTGGTTGTCGGCGACGCGGTGTGCAGCTTCAACCCCATCTACGGTCAGGGCATGACGGTGGCCGCTCTGGAAGCACTGGCGTTGCGTGACTGCTTGTCCCATGGTGCAGATCATTTGGCGCAGAGGTTCTTTCGCGCGGCCGCCCGGCCGATCGCCCAGGCTTGGCAACTGGCTGCCGGTGGTGACCTGAGCCTGCCGGAAGTCGAAGGGACACCGCCACTGGCGACGCGGCTGCTCAACGGCTACATCGACCGTGTCCTGATCGCCGCTGAGTACGACACCACGGTTTTCGAGCAATTCCTCAAAGTCGCCTGGCTGGTCGACTCACCGAGGAGGCTGCTGCGGCCCAGTATGATTCGGCGAGCCGCAGTTGCCCACCGGCACACACGACATCGCGACCAAGACGTCGACACCGCAACGTTGGCCGGACTCACCAGGGCGGTTCAGAGGCGACTGCTGTGACGGGCGATGATCCGTACTCGCGGCTCGAGGCTGTCGACGGCGAGCAGGTGCTGGACTGGGTGCAGCGGCACAACGGGCCCACCCTGGCCCGGTTGTCGGGTGAACGATTCGAGCAGATGCGCGCCCAGGCGCGCGACGTATGTGCGGCCCGTAGGCACCGCATGCTGGCTAGCATGAGCGAGATTGATCTCGGCGCGCAGACGCCACTGGTGAACGGGAGCGACGTGGGTGAGAGCGTGCTTTTGCCAACGGGAACGGTGACGTTGCTTCTCGCCGATGTAGAGGGTTCGACGCGTTTGTGGGAGTCCCAGCCGGAGGAGATGGCGCAAGCCGTCGCGCAGCTTGATCGCACAGTGCTTGAGGTCATCGTTGCCCACGACGGTGTGCGGCCGGTCGAACAAGGTGAGGGCGACAGCTTCGTGGTCGCGTTCGCCCGC
>JAOPVF010000175.1 GCA_025963195.1 Mycobacterium sp.
TCGACCTGCTCGTCGGTGACGGCCGCCATGTCAACTCGCGTGCCCGCGGATCACTGCGGCGGTCTCGGCGGGCTTGGACTGGGCCACCATGTGATCGCAGTCGAAGTCGAGCAGCGTGAAGTCCGAACCGAGCCGGGCGTCGAGCGCCGAGACGACGTCGTCGGAGACGTACGGTGGATCGGTTCGGGTGGCGCGGATCAACGACGTGGGGGTGCCCTCGCGCGGTAACGCGAATGGTCGGGCGAGCTCGCTCCAGTAGGACATCATCGCGGGGATGCTGATCCGCCAGCCGACGCGTCCGTTCGCCCACGCGATCAGGTGCTCGTCGAGCTCGGCGTCCACGTCGGCAGCATCGACGTCGGCCCAAGAGCCCGAGACCTTCTCGTTGCGCGCCTCCGCGCGGTCGGTGTAGTCCGGCGATTCCATCATCGAATCGGCGATGTCGCGCATCCAGGCGCCGTCCAGGCCCACCGCGGGATCGAGCAGCACCAGCGCCGCCACCAGATCGGGCCGCGTCGCTGCGAGACTCAGCGCGATCGCGCCGCCGAACGAATGTCCCACCACCGTCACACCAGGGCGAGCGAAGCGACGGGAAGTGCCGGGGCCCGCCGAATCGGCGTCAAGCACCGCGGCGAGCGCCGCCACGTTGGCGTCGATGGTCCACGGTGCGGCCCATGACGACCGGCCGTGACCGAGCAGGTCCGGCGCGGCGATCGCGAACTCGGGCAGTTGCCGGCTGGCCAGTGGCTCCCACCTTCTGCCGTGTCCGGTCAGCCCGTGGATGGCCAGGATCTGGGTCGGCCCGGCCGGGCCGTAGCGGTAGCTGTTCAGCGCGTCGGTATGGGAGGCCACGGCATCGATGCTGCCAGGCGACGCGCGGGCTGGATTTGTCGGACCCCCGTGGTGTCCTGTCGTCATGCCCGCTTCGCACGTCGACCTGTCGCCTGCCGCGCTGACCGAGCCCGGTCTGCACGGCACCGTGCGCTTGCTCGGCGGCCCCGGCACTGGCAAGTCCCGGCTTCTGACCCGGATCGCCGCGGACCGGATCACGGCGGGGTGCGATCCCGAATCCGTTCTGCTGCTGACGGGTTCGGCACGGCTCGGCATGCAGGCCAGAGCGGCGGTCACCTCGGCGCTGCTGGGCGACGGCACCGCAGGACCGGTGGCGGTACGCGAGCCACTGGTCCGGACGGTGCACTCGTACGCCTTCGCGGTGCTCGGTCAGGCGGCCCGCCGCAACGGAGATCCGCCGCCGCGGCTGATCACCAGCGCCGAGCAGGACGGCATCATCCGCGAACTGCTGGCCGGTGACTTCGAGGACGGTGACGAGGCGTCGGTCCGCTGGCCGGCCCAGCTGCGGCCGGCACTTCTGACGCTCGGGTTCGCCACCGAGCTGCGCGACCTGCTGGCACGCTGCGCCGAGCGCGGGGTGGATCCGCTTGAGCTGCAACGCATCGGGCGGCGGTCCGGTCGTCCCGAGTGGGTGGCCGCGGGCCGGTTCGCCCAGGTCTACGAGCAGGTGATGCTGCTGCGCTCGGCGGTCGGCATGGCGGCGCCGCAGGCCACCGTGCCCGCGCTCGGTGCGGCCGAACTCGTCGGTGCCGCGCTGGAGGCGTTCGCCATGGACCCGGAGTTGCTGTCCGCCGAGCGGGCACGCATTCAGCTGCTGTTGGTCGACGACGCTCAACACCTCGACCCGCAGGCCGGCCGGCTGGTCAGGGTGCTGGCCGCGGGGACGGACCTCAGCGTCATCGCCGGGGACCCCAACCAGGCCGTATTCGGTTACCGCGGCGCCGATCCCGAGCTGTTGCGCGACGACGCGGCGCCTGCCGTCGTCCTGACGGCGTCGCACCGGTGCGCACCCGCCGTGGCGCGCGCGGTCACGGGCATCGCGCGGCGGCTGCCCGGTGCGGACGCGGCGCGCGAGGTGACCGGCGATGAGGCGCGCGACGGCTCGCTGCGCGTGCGGATCGCGGCGACACCACACGCCGAGTCGGCGCTGATCGCGGATGCGTTGCGCCGCGCCCACCTCATCGACGGCGTGCCATGGTCGGAGATGGCCGTCATCGTGCGGTCGGTGCCGCGCGCGGGAACGTCGCTGGCCCGCGCCCTTGCCGCATCCGGGGTGCCGGTGGATCAGCCCTCGACGACCACGCTTGCAGAACACCCCGCGGTCGCCGCGCTGTTGACGGTGTTGGACGCCACCATCCACGGTCTCGACGGCGATCGGGCGAGCACGCTGATGACCGGGCCCGTGGGCCGTGTCGACCCGGTGTCGTTGCGGCAGTTGCGTCGCGCGCTGCGCAGGGCCGACGGGAGCCAGCCGCCGCGTGAGTTCGCCGACCTGCTCGTCCTGGCACTCGATGGCAGTCCAGAAGGCCTGCCCGACCTGCCGGATCAGCTCGCCAGGCCGCTGCGCAGGGTCACCGCGGTGCTCGACGCGGCAAGCCGTGGCGAAGCGCGCCAACGTGATCCGCGGGTCACACTGTGGCAGGCGTGGCACCAGAGCGGCCTGCAACGCCGCTGGCTGACCGCGATCGAACGTGGAGGATCGGTCGGTGTGCAGGCTGGCCGCGATCTCGATGCGGTGACGGCCCTGTTCGACGTCGCCGAGCAGTACGTGACGCGTACCGCGGGGGCATCGTTGAGCGGGCTGGTGGATCACGTGCGCGCGATCGCGCTGCCCGTGATCGGCAGGGATGACCGCCGGGCGAGTGAGTCCGTCGCAGTGTTGAGCGCGCACGCCGCGCTGGGCCGCGAATGGGAGGTCGTGGTGATCGCCGGGCTACAGGAGGGGTTGTGGCCCAACACCGTTCCGCGCGGTGGCATCCTGGCCACGCAACATCTGGTTGACGTGCTCGACGGCGTCGCCGATCCGATGTCCCGGTCGGTGTCGACGAGGGCACCGCTGCTGGCCGAGGAGCGGAGGCTGCTCGTCGCGGCGCTGGGCCGGGCCCGCTCGCACGTCGTCGTCACGGCGGTCGACGGTGACGAGGGCGACGAGTCGGCGTTGCCGTCCCCGTTCTGCGCCGAACTCGCGGCTCTTGCCAGCGGCGGCGACGCGGAGATCGAGTCCGTCCCCGTCCATGCACCGCGGGTGTTGGCGCCCGCTGCGTTGGTCGGGCGGTTGCGCGCGGTGGTGTGTGCGCCTGCCGCGGCGGTCGACGAGGCGTCACGCATATGTGCGGCAGCACAATTGGCCCGCCTGGCGGCGGCAGGGGTCCCCGGCGCCGACCCGGCGCAGTGGTACGGCACGACGGAACTGTCCACCGACGACCCGTTGTGGTCGGGGGAGGGCCACGTCGTGACGCTGTCGCCGTCGCGGCTGCAGACGCTCACCGACTGCCCGCTGCGTTGGCTGCTGGAGCGGCACGGCGGCGCGGACGGACGCGACGTCCGTTCGGCGCTGGGCTCGCTGATCCACGCTCTTGTCGCCGACCCAGGCATGGGCGAGGAGCAGATGATCGCCGAACTCGAACGGCACTGGGCCGAACTGCCATTCGACTCCCGGTGGCATTCGGCCAACGAACTGCAGCGCCACCGCACGATGCTGTCGACGTTCGCGCAGTGGCGGGCCGGGACGCGCGGCCAGTTCACCGAGGTGGGCACCGAGATCGACGTCGACGGCATCGTCGAACCGGGCGAGGGGTTACGGCCCGGGGTGCGGGTGCGCGGCAGGGTCGACCGGTTGGAGCGCGACGCCGAGGGCAGGCTGGTCGTGGTCGACGTGAAGACCGGCAAGAGTCCCGTCACCAAGGACGACGCCCAACGGCACGCGCAGTTGGCCGCATACCAATTGGCGATCACCGAAGGCCTTCTGCCGCAAGGTGAGCGGGCCGGCGGGGGCCGCCTGGTCTACCTTGGCAAGGTCGGATCGGCCGGAGCATGCGAACGTGACCAGGACCCGATGAGCGCCGAGGGGCGGGAAGCCCTGCGTCAGTCCGTGCGGGCCGCCGCCGCCGCCACGCAGGGGCCCGAGTTCGTGGCACGCATCAACGACGGGTGTGCGCACTGCCCGGTGCGCGCCATCTGCCCTGCGCAGGCGGCGATCGGGGGTCGTGCGTGACCGCCCGCTACGGCCCCGCCGAATTGGCCGATGCCCTCGGCATCTTCGCCCCGACCGAGGAGCAGGCCGCGGTCATCGCGGCGCCGCCGGGGCCCCTCGTGGTGATCGCTGGGGCGGGGGCGGGAAAGACCGAGACGATGGCCGCCCGGGTGGTGTGGCTGGTGGCCAATGGCCATGCCCGTCCCGGCGAGGTGCTCGGGCTGACCTTCACCCGCAAGGCGGCGGGCCAGCTGCTGCGCCGGGTGAGGACCCGGCTGGCGCGGCTCGCCGGTGCCGGGCTCATTCCGGGTGGGCAGGGTGACGCGGCCGACGAGCAGGCGACGGTGGCGACCTACCATGCCTTTGCAGGCACCCTGCTGCGCGAGCACGGCCTGCTGCTTCCGGTGGAGCCCTCGGCCCGGCTGATCAGCGAGACCGAGCTGTGGCAGCTGGCGTATCGCGTGGTGTGCGACCACCCCGGCCCGCTGGACACCGAGAAGTCGCCTGCAGCCGTGACCGCAATGGTGCTGCGCCTGGCCGGGCAGCTCGCCGAGCACCTCGTCGACACCGGTCAACTCCGCGACACCCACCTCGAACTCGAGCGTTTGGTGCACACCCTGCCTGCCGGGCCACGGCAGCGCGACGGGGGTCCGAACCAGTCGCTGCTCAAGATGCTGGCCACCCAGACCGAGCGTGCCGAACTCGTCCCGTTGGTCGACGCACTGCACGCCAGGATGCGGGCCGAGAACGTCATGGACTTCGGCATGCAGATGTCTTCGGCAGCGCGTCTGGCGGCCGCCTTCCCGCAAGTGGGCGCGGAGCTGCGGGCGCGTTACCGGGTGGTGCTCCTCGACGAATACCAGGACACCGGCCACGCCCAGCGGATCGCCCTCTCATCGCTGTTCGGTGGGGGCGTGGACGACGATCTCGCGCTGACCGCGGTCGGCGACCCGATCCAGTCGATCTACGGCTGGCGCGGCGCGTCGGCGACCAATCTGCCGCGGTTCACCACGGACTTCTGCCATGCGGACGGCACGCCTGCGCCGACGCTGGAACTTCGCACCAGCTGGCGCAACCCGCCGCGCGCGCTGAAGCTCGCCAACGCGGTGTCGTCGGAGGCGCGGCGCCGGTCGGTGGCGGTGCGTGAACTGCTGCCACGGCCCGACGCTCAACCGGGCACCATCCGGTGCGCACTTCTGACCGACGTGGCGCGCGAAAGAGTCTGGGTGGCAGACGAATTGGCCAGGATCTACCACGGTGCCCGGGATTCCGGTTCTGCGGTGCCGACGGCGGCGGTGCTGGTGCGTCGCAACGCCGACGCCGCGCCCATCGCCGATGCGCTGACCGCGCGCGGCGTGCCGGTCGAGGTCGTCGGACTGTCCGGCCTGCTGGCCATTTCGGAGGTCGCGGACGTGGTGGCGATGTTGCGGCTGGCCGCCGACCCCACTGCGGGCGCCGCAGCCATGCGGGTACTGACCGGGCCGCGGTGGCGGCTTGGCGCCGCCGACGTCACCGCGCTGTGGCGGCGCGCCGTCGAACTCGACGCCTCCGGTCGGGCCGCCGACCGCGCGTCCGCCGCCGAGATCGTGGCCGCTGCGGGGCCGGACGCAGACTCGGCGTGCCTGGCCGACGCGATCGGCCATCCCGGACGGCCGGACCGGTATTCGCAAGAGGGGCACCGCCGCATCGTGGCGCTGGGCCGCGAGCTGACGACGCTGCGCGCTCAGCTGCACCACCAGCTGCCCGACGTCGTCGCCGAGGTGCGGCGCATGCTCGGCGTCGACGCCGAGGTGCGTGCGGCGCGGATGGTGTCGGCGGGGTGGAGCGGCACGGAGCACCTCGATGCGTTCACCGACGTGGTGGCCGACTTCGCGGCGCGGCCGGGGGCTTCGGTGTCCGGCCTGCTGGGCTACCTCGATGCCGCGATGGAGGTGGAGAACGGGTTGGCACCCGCCGAGCTCAGCGTCGCGCACGATCGGGTGCAGATCCTGACGGTGCACGCCGCCAAGGGCTTGGAATGGCAGGTCGTCGCCGTGCCGCACCTGAGCGGTCGGGTGTTCCCGTCGACCGCGTCGCCGCGCACCTGGTTGTCGGATCCTGCCGACCTGCCGCCGCTGCTGCGCGGTGACCGGGCGTCGGTATCGAAACACGGCGTGCCGGTGCTCGACACCAGCGACGTCAACGACCGGAAGGCGTTGTCGGACAAGATCACCGAACACAAGCGTCGCCTCGATCAGCGCCGCGTCGACGAGGAGCGCCGCCTGCTGTACGTGGCGCTCACCCGTGCCGAGGACACGCTGCTGCTGACGGGTCACCACTGGGGTGCCACCGAGCTCAAGCCGAGGGGCCCATCACAGTTCCTCGTCGAGATCCGCGACGTGATCGAGCGGTCGGCCGCCGAGGGCGACCCGTGCGGTGTCGTCGACGTGTGGGCGGAGGCCCCTGCCGATGGGGACCGGAATCCGCTGCAGGAATCGGTGACCGAGCGGTCGTGGCCAGCCGATCCGGCGGCCGCGGCGCGGGTGGACCTGGATCGGGGTGCCGCGCTGGTGGCTTCGGTGATCGGTAATCGGAGCGACGGGGGAAAGGACGGCGTCCCCGATGTCGGTGAAGAGGACGTGGACGGCTGGGCGGCCGACGTCGACGCCCTGCTGGCCGAACGCGAGCGTGCGGTGCAACGTCCGCCCGTCACGTTGCCCGCTCAACTGTCCACCAGCGCGTTGGTGGACATCGGTCGTGATCCCGAGGGTGCGGCCCAGCGGCTGCAACGCAGGTTGCCCGCCCGTCCCGACCCGCACGCGTCGATGGGCACGGCGTTTCACGCCTGGGTGCAGCGCTTCTATCACGCCGAGCGGCTGTTCGACCTGGATGACCTGCCGGGGGCTGTCGACGGCGACCTCGGTCGCGCCGAGGACGAGAACCTAGCCGAATTGCAGGCCGCGTTCGCGCTGTCGCGGTGGGCCACCCGTACGCCGATCGACGTGGAGACGCCGTTCGACATGGTGCTGGGCGGCACCGTGGTCCGCGGCCGCATCGACGCCGTGTTCGCCGACGACGACGGTGGCGTCACCGTGGTCGACTGGAAGACCGGCGAGGTGCCCGACACGCCCGAAGTGATGCAGCAGAACGCGATTCAGCTCGCCGTGTACCGGCTGGCGTGGGCCGCGATGCGGGGGGTCCCGGTGTCGTCGGTGCGGGCGGCGTTCCACTACGTGCGCAGCGGCGTGACGGTCGCGCCCGATGACCTGCCGGGCGCCGATGAACTGGCCGCGCTGCTGGAGGCCCCTAACGCGGCGCGTTGCGGCGGATCTTGAGCGCCTGTGTGATCATCGGCACCTGCAGCGGAAGGCGGACGATCGCAGCGACGCGCGCGGGCCAGCCCTTGTGCCACCACAGCCGGATGCAGTTGACGTTCGCGGGCAAGACACCGACGAACAGCGCGATGGCCGCCAGCGCACCGATCCGCCGGGAACGGGGGACCAGCAGCATGGCACCGGTCGCTGCCTCCGCCACACCCGAGGCCAAGGTGTAGAACCGCGCACTGCCGGGCAGTTCGGCGGGAACGATCGTGTCGAACGGTTTCGGTGCCGTGAAATGCAGCACGCCCATCCCGACCAGCAAGGCACCCATCCGTAGGGCGGGGACCTGGCTGGGCGCACTGTCGACTGATGAGCTGAGGGACGTCATGGTTACATTGTGCTGTGCTAGGCCGCCGGCGGATGATGGGCCCTCGTGGGCAACGGTAGGTTGCGTCGGCAGCTCGAAGCCATCGATCAGAATCTGACCTCCCGGCCGGACGCCGACCTGGTCGGCATCCTGAACATCCCCAAGCCGTTCGTCAGCCCGACCCGCAGGATCCTGATGCGCGTCGTGTACGCGCTGGGGGCGCTGTTCCTGGCCGTCTTCATCGTCTACCTCGACCGCGACGGCTACCGCGACGTCCAGGACAACGAGTTGTCGTTCCTGGACTGCCTCTACTACGCCACCGTGTCGCTGTCGACGACGGGCTACGGCGACATCACCCCGTTCACCCCGTCGGCAAGGCTGATCAACGTCCTGGTGGTCACACCGCTGCGCATCGCGTTCCTGATCGTGCTGATCGGTACCACCGTCGAGACGCTGACCACGCAGTCGCGCCAGGCGTTCGACATTCAGCGTTGGAGGAAGTCCGTGCGCAATCACACCGTTGTCGTCGGCTACGGCACCAAGGGCAGGACGGCGGTCGCCGCGATGATCGGTGACGACGTCGCGGCAGGCCAGATCGTCGTCGTCGACGAGAACCCCGCCGCGCTCGAGCGGGCCAAGAGCGCGGGGCTGGTGACCGTCCGCGGCAATGCCACCGACTCGGAGGTGTTGCGACTGGCCAGCGCGCAGCACGCCAAGTCGATCATCGTCGCGGCCAACCGTGACGACACCGCCGTGCTGGTCACGCTCACCGCACGCGAACTCGCGCCCAACGCCAAGATCATCGCCGCGGTCAGGGAGGCCGAGAACCAGCACCTGCTGCGACAGTCCGGTGCCGACACCACCGTCGTCACCTCGGAGACCGCGGGACGGCTGCTCGGCATCGCCACCCAGACCCCGTCCGTCGTCGAGGTCATGGAGGACCTGCTCACGCCAGACGCGGGTTTTGCGATTGCCGAGCGCCCCGTCGAGACGACCGAGGTCGGCGGGTCGCCGCGGCACCTGGCCGACATCGTGCTCGGCGTGGTCCGCAACGGCAAGCTGCTGCGCGTTGACCAGCCCGAGGTGGATGCCGTGGAACTGGGCGACCGGGTGCTGTACATCCGCAGCGCGAATGCCGACCGGTGAGCATGACCGACTTCAAGCTCCGCAACGTTCCCCTGCTGTCGCGGGTGGGCGCGGACAGGGCGGACGTCCTGCGCACCGACGTCGATGCTGCCGTGGCGGGCTGGGCGGACGCATTGGTGCTCCGGGTCGACCACCGCAACCAGGTGCTGATCTCCGGTGGCAAGGTGGTGCTCGGCGCCGCGTCGAAGCTGTCCAAGACCCCGGCGGAGAACGCGGTGTTCCTCGGCAGGCTCGAGGACGGCAGGCACGTGTGGGGGATACGTAGCGCGCTGGAGGGTCCGGAGGATCCGCACGCCGAATCGGAGGTCCTCGACCTGCGTCGGGCCGGTGCCATCTTCGACGACGTCAGCGCACAACTGGTGTCGACGGCGACCGCACTGCTGAATTGGCATGACAGCGCCCGGTTTAGCGCAGCCGACGGGTCCCCGACGCGGGCGATCAAGGCCGGTTGGTCGCGCGTCAACCCCGCCAACGGGCACGAGGAGTTCCCGCGGATCGATCCGGCGATCATCTGCCTGGTGCACGACGGGCACGACCGCTGCGTGTTGGCCCGCCAGACGGTGTGGCCGGAGCGGCTCTTTTCGCTGCTCGCCGGATTCGTGGAGGCAGGCGAGTCGTTCGAGGCATGTGTGTCGCGTGAGATCAACGAGGAGGTCGGTCTGACCGTGTCCGACGTCCGCTATCTGGGCAGCCAGCCGTGGCCGTTTCCGCGCTCGCTGATGGTGGGTTTCCACGCCATCGGCGACCCCGAGCAGCCGTTCGCGTTCAACGACGGCGAGATCGCCGAGGCGGACTGGTTCACCAGGGCTCAGGTGCGCGCCGCCCTCGAGGACGGTGACTGGAGCAGCGATTCGCCGTCGCGACTGCTGCTGCCCGGATCGATCTCGATCGCCAGGGAGATCATCGAGTCGTGGGCGGCGATGGACTAGAGCGGCGGGTTCATCAGGACGGACTCATCAGGGTGTTGCTTGGCAGGGAAACGTCGAGCACCTTGCGCGCGGTCTCGGCCCCTGCGATGGGAAGGCCGTCGGGCTCGAGCAGACCGAGTTGAACCAGCACGCTGGCCTGGTCCCAGTAGATGTGCTCGTGCACGAGTTTGTCTTCCTGAAACTGCACAATGGCCACCGCAGGAATCTCCACTGCGCGCTCGGTTGGTTCGATGCCGGGCAGCATCCAGTCCATTCGAGTGGTGTGCGTGAAGCGGACGACGAACTCGTCCGCAAGCGAACTCTCTCCGACGGTGCGGCTTACGGGGATGAGTTCGAAGTCGGGAGGATTTACCCCGATGAAATGGTGCGCGTAGAAATGGCGCAACCTTTCGAAACCGACGCCACCTGTCATGGTGGGTATGTGGTTGACATAGGGTTCCGCGACCATCGTGGCCATGGTGGCGTCGACGTCGCGCGCTTCGAACTCATACCTACAGTGCGCATCCCACAATGCAGCAAGATCGTAAGCCGCCATCGTCAGCACCTCTCTCGTGGGAGTTCCCAGCCTACGGTTAACCCTCAAGAGGACCCAATGGACAAGATCCCGCGTTGTCGTGGGAGTCTGTCAATCTGGCACTGCATGCGCTGCAGTCAGGGCTGACCTCCAGAGTCGCCGGACTTGGGCGAGCTCGTTGACGCGGCCGACGAAGGTGGTGGGTCGTCCGGGCTGCTGGTGGCCGAATTTGGTTCGGCGGGTTCGCAGCGGCGGGAAATGGTTGTGCAGGTCGCGATGGCATAGCTGAGCCGGCCGCTCGGGGCGGGATAGGTCGCGAAGCACGCAGCAGCCGAGATCGGTCAACCACGCTTTCTCAGGCAGTAACTCGCGAACGACATCACTTGTCGTGCCGGACAGTAGGGTTTGGCCTCCGTGCCCGAGCTCGCGCAATCGCGCGGCGCGGTTGATCGTTGGCCCCATGTACTTGCCTTCATCGCGCAACTGAACTTCGCCGGTGTGTAAACCGATCCGCAGGCGGATGGGTGCCAGAGCAGCCCGTTGTAGGGCCAACGCACATGCCACCGCATCGCCAGCGCGGGTGAACGCCACCACGAAGCTGTCTCCCTCACCTTGCTCGATCGGGCACACCCCGTTGTTGACGTGAACGAGTTCGGCGAGCCTGCGATCCAGTGTGGCCAACGCAGCCGCCATCTCGTCAGGCTG
>JAOPVF010000491.1 GCA_025963195.1 Mycobacterium sp.
GGTGGATTCCCGGGCGCGTCGCACTTCCCGTTGGTGAGGCCCTCGACGGGTGTGGCGTCGGAACCGGTGGACGGGGTGACAGTGAAGGTGCCGGATGGCACCGCGGCGTTGGCCACCCCACCGAGGACCGACGACCCCCCAGCGATGGCGACTACCAGGGCCCCCGCCGCGCACCGACGCAAAGATCTATTGGAACGCACGATTTCTCACTCTCGTCAGGGAAGGATGGCGCGGCGATGGATCAGCACGGGCCGGTCCCTCAAGCGGCGGCCTACTGCTCACAGGCCCGATCCCGTCTGCTCACAGGCCCGATCCCGTCGGACTCAGCGCCGCCGCAGGGAGCGTCGTAGCGGTCACCGCCGGTGGTGAAGGCGACGGACTCGGCACCGTGGCAGGAGGAGTGGACGTCACCTGCGGTGGTGCCGGCAACGGGCTCGGGTCCGTAGCGGGAGGCGTGGTGCTAGGGGGCATTGGTGAGGTCGTAGTAGGTGTCGGTGGTACCGAACTCGGCGTCGTCGCAGGCGCTGTCGTCTGGGTTGGCATCGTGGGGGTCGCCGGTTGTGAAGGCGGCGGACTAGATGTCGTCGCCAGGGGCGGCGCCGCCAGGCGAGTGGGTTGCGCGAGGGCCATCGCCGCGACGGGCGGGGCTGTGTCAGTCAGGATCGACCGGCCACCGTTGCCGTTGGTACCCGGCGGCACCGGTCCTGGCGCGGACGGCGTGAGGACCGCACCCGTCAGGTAGGCCTGTGCCCATCCGAGCACGATGTCCACATAGGTTGCTGAGTGGTTGTACCGGAAGACGGCCTTTTGCAGTTGGGCCGGATTGGACAGGTCGCTGCCCCCGGCGCACAGGTATAGACCAGTGGTGATGGTGGAGTCGTAGATGTTGTTCGGGTTCGCCACACCGTCGCCGTTGCCGTCGACGCCGTAGGCGCGCCAACTGGAGGGAATGAACTGCATCGGGCCCACCGCACGATCCCACACCGGGTCTCCGTCCAGCTGCCCGTGGTCGGTGTCCGGAATCGCGGCCATGCCCGGCGATCCGTCCAGCCGTGGACCCAGGATCGGCCCGAGGGTATTGCCGAAGGCGTCGACGCGGCCGTCGCTGGCGTGGTTCGACTCAATGCGCCCTATCCCGGCCAGCACTGCCCACGACAGGTGACAGCCCGGCCGGATGGAGACCAACGTCCGCTGGGCGAACTGGTAGGCGTCGAGCACCGCGCCCGGGATGCCCAGCGGCCCATCTGCCAGATTCGACGGAGTCGGAATCCCGGGCTGCGCGGTGGCAGTTGGATCACCAGCCACCGGGTCAACGGGGATCCCGGTGCTCGGCCCCCCCGGCACCCCGTCGCCGGCCACAGCACCGCCAGATAACGCATCACCGGGAAGCGCGCCGGTGACCCCGAGCCCGGCCGGGTCGGCCAGAGTGCCCACGGCATGCCCATCGACAGTGGGCACCGCGCCGCCGCCCAACACGACGACCGGCGCTCCTATGCTGAGCAATAAGCCGATCAACGCCACGGCCACGCGCGTGCGCCGCACGTGTACGAGCGGGTGCCGCTCGGGCCAGTGGTCCTGGTCATCTGGGTCAGTCACGGCGTCCTCCGAGCTGCTTGCATTGCGAGTCATCCGAAGCGGCCGTTGACGTAGTCAGAAGTGCGGGAATCCTTCGGCGAACCGAAGATCATCTCAGTGGGCCCAGCCTCGACGATCACGCCAGGAGTGCCGGCCTCGGCTAGGAAGAACGCGCTCTGGTGCGAGACCCGTTGCGCCTGCTGCATGTTGTGGGTGACGATCACGATGGTCACCTCGTGGGCCAGCTCGGCGATGGTCTGCTCGATCCGCCGGGTCGAGGTGGGGTCCAGCGCCGAGCAGGGCTCATCCATCAGCAGCACCTGCGGGCGCACCGCCAGCGACCGCGCGATGCACAACCGCTGCTGCTGGCCACCCGACAGCGCGCCGCCGGGTTGGCGCAGCCGGTCTCGCACCTCGTTCCACAGACCGGCCTTGGACAGGCACTCCTCGATCAGATCGTCTTTTTCCTCTGCCGAGGCCTTGATCCCGGTGAGTTTGAGCCCGGCGGTCACGTTGTCGGCGATGGACATCGCCGGAAATGGGTTGGGCTTCTGGAAGACCATCCCGATCGCGCGGCGGGCATCGGTGAGCTTCCAGTGCGCGTCGTAGATGTCCGAGCCGGACAGCAGCACCTCACCGGCCAGCGTCGCGGACGGGATCAGCTCGTGCATCCGGTTGAGAATCCGCAGGAACGTCGACTTGCCGCAGCCCGACGGCCCGATCAGCGCGCTCACCGAGCCCGCCGGCATGTACAGCGACACCCGGTCGAGCACCTTGCGATCGCCGAACCAGGCCGAGATCGATTTCGCCTCCAGCGCGGCCAAGTCGGCCGGCAGTGGAGTGGCCTGTAGTGGTACTGCGGGCATGATCGTGGTCATGGCGTCAGAAGTCATGGCGTCAGGGGACCTCCATTCGGAGTCGGTCACAGCAGGTTGGGCAGCAGGGCTGCGATGTCGTCGGACGCGGTCAGGCCGAGCACGACCAGCACTGGCAGGCCGATCACCCAGGCCTGCCACAGTCCGGTGCTGAAGCGGACCCACACCGTGGCAACGGCCGCCGAAACCAGCAAGATCGCCCATCCGACGACGGTCAGCAGCGTCGAGGTGTCGCCGGCCATCAGCGCGTCGGCGGCAGGCAGGGCGGCTGAGGGCAGCTGGGCGGGCCTGGGTTGGGCCACGCTGACCAGCGCCGCGTCGACGCGCAGCACGTCGGTGGGTTGCAACGCCGGCCCATCGGTGGTCACCAGCGTGAGCCGACCTTGGCCGCGGGTCAGGGCTAGCGGCAACGGGTCACCGGCGTGGCGTACGTCGAGCACCTTGAAGGAGTGCTTGCCCTGTCCTGTGGTCGCCGTGATCAGGTCGCCGGCATGCAGTTGGTTGATCGACCCGAACGGGCCGCCGTATGTCGCCCGCCGCCCGGTGATCACGCTGGTGCCGACCTGGCCCGGCAGCGGGGTATCGCGCCGGTGTCCCGGACCGGACATAAGAGTGCCCGACGAGGTGCCCTCCACGACGACCTCGTGCAGCCCCAACCTCGCAATATCCAGGATGGACACCGGTGCTCCCGAGGCCAAGGCCTTGTTCGCGTCGTCGAGCGGGCCCACCGGCGCAGTCGTTTGGGCAAGCTCGATGCGGAAATCCGCGGCAAGCTGCACCTGGTCCCGGTCGTGGCGCAGATTGCCCAGCACGGTCAGCTCGACCAGGAAGGACAAGGCCAGCACCGCGACGATGCCTAGCACCTGACCGGCCAGCCGAAACTCAGGTCTGATGGCGAACGCCGGATCGGGCACCGGCTGGGGTCGCTGGTTGCGTTGCGCCGGCTCCGGCATCCGGTAGTCCTCCTCCAGCGCGGGAGCGGTGCCACGGCGTTCGGCACGGTCGAACTCAAGCCGCTGACGAGATGTCCCAGCGAGCACACGCCGGAATCCTCCAACCACAATTCGGGTGGTCACGATGCGAGCCGTTTCCGGGCCAGCAGAAGGGCCGCGCGGGCCAATCGGTTCATGAAATTTCCCTTGCCAGCCGTGAGCGGGAACCGGTGAAAAAGCCACCGATTCCCGCTCACGGACAATCTCAAATGGCGGTCAAGGTGCTATCCGCCGAGGTGGACCGCATAAGTGCGTGCAGCTGGGTGATGGTTCCCTCAGTAACCACTTCTTATTGGGCTCGGACCGACGAATGTCAGTTACCGTTATTCCCACCAACGTCACCGGTGTCTCCGCCACCGAAACCGGGGTGTCCGGTGATCGTCACGGTGTTCGACGTTGACGACATGAAGGGGGCCCGAGGAGCTGGGGTGAACACCGCGGTC